>JALTMC010000619.1:0-523 GCA_027005175.1 Myxococcales bacterium | reverse complement strand
CGTACTCACCTCTTCAGAAAAGAGGCTGGGCTCCTCTTTGGATTGTGCTTTGGTTTCATCCAAAAAGATCGAGAGATCAAGAATTCAGCCGTTACGCCAAAACGTGCAGAAGCCAACTACTTGATGGATGCCGATGTTCCATCCACAAAATAGAAAGGATTCTCACCCCCTTCCCCACTGTTACTCCGTCCCCCCACGGCCTTCATCGCCAGGATAATGTCCCGCTGAGATTCAGCCCCACAAGCACCCCGATGCTCCACACAACGCAACGCATGCAAGCCTTGCTGCAGATGCTCATGACGATAACGCCCTTTCAAACTTGCTAGAAATCCAACACCACACGCCGAACTATCCTTTCTTGAAAGAAACATCCATCAACCTATCGTCTTTGGCCACCTCGATCGTGACAGAAACCAGAATTGGCTCACACGCCACATCACAACTTGCCTCCGTGGGAATAAGCCACCTGGCCCACTCAGACAAGGAGAATACACGACTTGGAAGGTTATGACAGGAAGGAGGG
>JALTMC010000618.1 GCA_027005175.1 Myxococcales bacterium | reverse complement strand
GTGGTGGTACTGTAGTTGGCCATGAGTTCTATCTCATCGGCTTCCACCAAGTTGGGATTGGTGATCGTGCTTGAACCCGATCGGGTTTGCACTGTCATTTTTGTAAGGCTGGACTTAAATTCGCCATTTTTAAAGCGGATGGCTCGGAAGTCTGAGCTACTATAAGGTACGCACAGACGTGGATCGTCGTTTGAGATCACTGTCATAAATCCTGCGCGACGGATATCTCGTTCGATACGAGATGAGGAAAACTGCAACGATGACTGCATGTTTGCGATATCGTTTTGCAACAGAGCCAGACGGCTCTGGTTGATAAACAAATAATAGATAAATACGGTTGACAGGGTTGAGAGGGCGATCACAGCCATCATTTCTGCGAGGGTAAATCCTGCCTGCTGTCGTTGGGTTCGAGCGATTTTCCTGTTCACGATCATCCTCTCTTTGCTAGCTTTAAACCTGACACTCACGAGTTAGTTCTTTTTGATGTCGTACCAGTTCCCGAGATCGGAGATATTGCGTCGGATATAGCTGGTCCGTTGTAATGTTCGGAACAAAAGGTACCTACTTCGAGCGTCACAGCCTGTACTTTTGAGTAGGTTGATATCGCATTTCCAAAACCGAGCACGAACACTTTGACAACCGCCGCCTGTGGCGTTTGCTGGCAGACCTTTGGTATAGCGCGGTGTCAAGACAAGCACATCGGCTTCGACCAGATCGTCTTGAAACGTGTTCACCCCTGCTGAGGCTCCAGCCCATCGGTAAGAGAAATAGATACAGTATTTGGCACCAGGGCCTCGCGTTGCGTGTGTGTTGTAACGCATCTGGAAGTTCACGGGTCGCTTGGTATACGCATGCCAGTTATCCTGGGTAGTTGTGCTTATGGCATACTTTTGAGGGTTGAGGTAGCGAAGCCCTGAGGTGCTGAGCTGCCCTCGCCAGCGCAGGGCATCGATCTGCAGCATCTCCAAAAACTGATCTGCGATACTACCAGCGATTTGGATGTCGCGGGTGGCCATCTGTGTTTTGAGGGAGGTTGATTGCATAGAGGTGATCGCAACAACCCCAATGCCGAAGGTGATCATCGCTGTCATCCATTCGAGCAGGGTAAAACCAGCTTCCCCTCGTCGTCGAGTCACAGTGCGGCACTTTGCAGAACGTCGGGGTTGTGTTTTGGGTTGACACCTCACCCCTTCGTCGCGATGGGATGTCCTGGTCTTTTGGCGTCTCATACTTCTACTCCCTCCCTTGGGATTTTGCACTTCGTTTGAGGCTTGAGAGTTCTCTCTCTTGTTATACGGACATTTTCACAAAGCTTTGAATTCTATTTGCACAACTTAGCAGTATCGACAAAAGTGGAGACTCTGCCATCGAAGTTTACTTCAATGCGACGCGGTAATCTGGACGCTTGGGATGTAGAAACGTCTTTGGTGGTACGCAGACAGATATAGTACGTGGTGTCTACACAGGTGGGGGGGCCCGATGTTGCGGGAGTGCAAGAAGAAATGCTGCCGTCTGTGCGGAAGTACAACATTAAGCTCGTTCGACTGGTACTTTCCCCTTTGTGCAGCAGACTGGAGATCTCAACGTCGCGAAAGGACTTGTGTAGATTGTAGTATCGAATCTCTTGACCCTGGCCGCGATCTCCACAAATCGTCCCATCCACCTTTGAACTCCCACACTGTTCCACAAACAGTAAGCCACGAGCTATCGGGTTGGTGATAGCGTAGTCTTTGAGTGATTTGTCTTTGAGAGTGCAGTTCTTGTTGGCGAGGCAGAACTGCATGCGATAGGCTCGCATGGTGATGGCAGAACGGGTCCGGGCGTAGCCAAACAAACCGATGATGTCACGCACTCCTGAACGAAGCCGGGCTGTGCTGTTCATGGTGTTGCTGCCCAAGGCAAAAACACCGATCAGAATCGACATCACAATCAGGGCCATCATCAGCTCCATCAATGTGAAACCTCGTTCCTGTTTTCTTCTCTTGCTTGATCGCATCTCAAATTCCTTTGTTTGGGTAACGTCGGGTGGGCCCTGCTACAAACCCAATGATTACCTTGCCCATCCTTGGGCTACCCGCAAGATCTGTACCGTCAAGGGCACATGGTAGCATCTTAGTATAGATACGGCCAAGTTTGCAAGAACTGTATGAATTCAACGGAAATGACTGAGTTTTCTAGCAAAGTGGAAGGGAACCACACACAGGGGAGTGACCCTCTTGCTATGAAATCTTTTCATAGCAGGTATGCAGAATCGTGTCATTTTTTGAGGATCTTTTGTGGAAAGAGAGCATTCCCCAACAAAGTTACGAAGGAGAGGAGAGATTGGATTTTGGGTTGGGGTGGTTTCTGGTTTTCAGTAGGGGCGACAGAATGAGTAGGGCAAGGTTAGCAAGCTTTCTTGCGTCGATGGAGTTTTGGTTTCTGGTTTTTAGTAGGGGCGACAGAAGTAGTTTCGACTTCCACCGACGAAGGCGTAGGAACAGAATTTTCGAGGTAGGTTGGTGAGGGGGCACGACCTGGAAGAAGAGGAGGTGCATTTGGCAAGGCATCCGCGGACGCTGCCACCATACGAGTAGCAGAAGGATGGTTTTGTGGTGCCAGCACATTGGGAGTTGGTCGTACATTTTCTGACGCAGTAGCCTGTGGCTGCGCTGAAGCCTCGAAAGCATGAAAGATCGGGGAGACAGGCTTTTGAGGCTGTACACGTTTCATATTCGTCAGCCCCTGTGGGTTGACCGGCGGGAACACAGTAGTTCCCTGCGGGACCGCGTTTTAGGGTGATGCAAGCGTAGGCTTTGTACTTGCATGGCTTGGGTGCTGCACATACCTGCATACAGACCTGTTTGTTGTCGATGTTGGTCTGGCAACCCATATCCGATGGGCACTTCTTTCCTGCGTCACAGGGGCGAACACAAGAATAGATATAGCCAATGCGTGCACAGATTAAACCAGAGCCACAATCGTTGAGTCCGATGTTGGTGCCTTGACCGCAAGACTTTCCTTCGTTGGTTTCTGAGCAGCGATTATTCTTGCACTCGTACAGTGAAGGACATTTGTCTGTCGGGCAGTTGCGAAGTAAGCAGCGACCCGAGGGAGCACATTTGTGAGTGAGAGGACACGAGCGTTGTTTGGGGCAAAGGAGAACCTTGCATAGGCCATTGGAGCAGATGTGATATCCGTCGCTTTCACCGGGGCAAGAGCGACCAGGTCCACAAGGGGAGGGCCGGGGCATACAGAGTTTGGTATTGGCTGCTTTGTCCCCATAAGCCTGACAGGTCTCCTGGTTCTCGCAGGAAGAGTCGTCATTGCAACCTCTTTGACAGGTTTCGCCTTTGCCTGTGTAGGCACAGGTTAAGTGGCGTTTGCATTTTTTTCCACCGCTGCAGTCCGCTCCTTCTACCTCGCCATCTCCGGCGGCCAGACATAGACCATTGACATTGGCTACACCTGTGACTCGAATACAGACGGTGTCTTTGGGGCACTGGCTGCTGGAGCCAAAGGGGATACAGGCTTTGCGACAGGCTTTGACACCTTTCTCC
>JALTMC010000617.1 GCA_027005175.1 Myxococcales bacterium | reverse complement strand
CAACGTCCACTCACAGACATCATGTTTGTTGTTGACGACTCTTGCTCCATGGGTGATGACCAAAAAAGCCTCGCGAAGAACTTCCAGTCTTTCATCAACTGGGCTGTTCGGCTCAATGTTGATTATCAGATTATGGTCACAACCACAGATACAGATGGTCGTCGTGTTCCTGCCGGTTGTGCTCGTGGTAACCCCAAGATCGTGACCCCACAAACACCCAACCCAATCACTGCATTCCAGGCGAATGTGCGTGTTGGTGTCCGTGGAAGTGGTATCGAGCGAGGGTTGGAAGGTGCTTATCGTGCCTTGATCCCGCCCGCATCCACAGGTTGTAACAAGGGCTTTCATCGAAAAGCGGCGTCGCTATCGATGATCTTTGTCTCTGACGAAAAAGATCAATCCAAGCAGCAAGTCCAGTTTTACATCAGCTTCTTTCGCAGTTTGAAAGGCTTCCGTAATCTCGACTTAGTCCGTGCCTCTGTTGTGGTTGGCCCACCCCCCAATGGTTGTCGTGGTTCCGGTGGTGGCGGTGGCTTTGGCCAAAGCTCTCCCCGGTATTGGCAAGTGGCGAAAGACCTCAAAGGTGTACAAGAGTCTATCTGTAGTTCCAACTGGTCTGTCACTCTCAGCAACATCGGTTCGATTACCTTTGGTTATCGCACTCAGTTCTTCCTCAGTCGTCAGGCCGATCCCAAGACCCTCAAGGTCAAGGTCAACGGCACAACGGTGAAGAAAAGTGCTCAAGACGGCTGGCAGTATGACGCGACCAATAACTCCGTCAACTTCTCCAAATCCTCCATTCCACCTCCCGGTGCTACCGTTCAAATCGAGTACAAAGCCATCTGTCTCCCCTAAAACTCTTTTCCCTCTCATTTCGATCTTGTCCAGCCTCCACTGAGTACAAAGGCTTTTTGCTGATCAAAAGTAATGATCCTGCAAAACCTGTGATTCGTGTGGAGTTAAAGGGCTCGTCAATGGATGGGGAGGGTGATGTCTTGCAAGGCTGTCTGTCTCAACTCAATCTGAGATGAAATGTGTCGTTGGAAAAACCTTGAAATTCCGAGTGTTGCGAAGATGTGAAAATAAAAGTTGACAATCAAAACCGAACAAGATATAACCCATCTCGTCTTTGAGAGAGTACGTCTCTCTCATCGCGGGAATAACTCAGTGGTAGAGTGCGACCTTGCCAAGGTCGAAGTCGCGGGTTCAAATCCCGTTTCCCGCTCAAATGGCGACATGGCCAAGTGGTAAGGCACAGGTCTGCAAAACCTCTATTCACCGGTTCGACTCCGGTTGTCGCCTAAGTTTCCTGATAACCCCTTTTTTATCGTCGAGATAGAAGAGGGGTTTGTCGTTTTAGTGAACATTTGGTGAACACCACTAAAAAACTGATACAAAAAGACGACAATACGGGAACCTGACAGCCTGTAAAAGAAATGGACATAGCGAAATATCCTTTATATCCGTGGGACTAAAGTCCCACTCTGAGGATAACAAGTACGCTAAAGCGCACTCCGAACAACTTGCTCTTCAGGGCAAACCAAAGGAAAGGGTTGAGCCGACTTTCGTCGGGTTTTTCTTCCTCAGAGTGGGGGGGCAGCCCCACTCTGAACCTGCGTAGACTTGCACACCAAAGGAGGTAATTCATGGTCATGGTCATGTCCATTTTATTTTCATAACAATATCCAACTTATTTTGTTTTAGGTTGATGCTGCAAGATAGTCAGATGGATGAGTTGTGCATTCAGGGAACTTTTTTAGAAGCTTCTTATCATAGGTGACAACCTTCCATCCCCGACGGATGGCAAGCGCTACAAAAATCGTATCATAGGCTGCTTGTTCATGTTCCATCGCCAGACACAACGCATCTTCCCATAATTGGTCAGTAGTGATGATGAAGCTAAACAGAGCTTCTGCGTCATTGAGTGCTGCGAGTCCTTCTTCCAGAGGCATTTCTTTGACCCGTATCCACTGCCAGATCACATTGGCCAATTCTGCTCGGATTGAGTCAGGTACCCAGATCTCTGGTGCAGACTGCAATACTCTCCATGCTTCTTCACCCCTTTGCGGTTCCCCTACCAGAGCATATACAATCACATTTGTATCAATTACCATAGTTTCCTCATGGTCTACCCGATTCAATCCACTCGTCAATTTCTTCAGATGTTGGGGCTGTTTCGGGGTTCCACCGAGCCTTCATCCTGTCGAGGGCGGATTGCCTGGAAGCATATCTGGAGGTCAATAGATTTCGAACCTCCTGTTCCATGGAGTGACCCTTATTTTGGGCAACAACCTTGAGTCGCTCCACTATGTCTTCAGGGACATTTCGAATGGTCAAGGTTGGCATGGCTTTCTCCGTCTTTCATAAAGTGCTAGCACCATGCTAGCACGCTGCTACTATAGCAATCAATACATGGTATAACAAGTCCAAGAGGAATATTTGAACATTGCTCCCTTGAAACCGACCTGTTGGAGTTTGAAGAGAAACAACTGGAGCGAAGAGGTTGTCTGTTGGAGTTTGAAGAGAAACAACTGGAGCGAAGAGGTTGTCTATTGGAGTTTGAAGAGAAACAACTGGAGCGAAGAGGTTGTCTATTGGAGTTTGAAGAGAAACAACTGGAGCGAAGAGGTTGTCTGTTGGATTGTCGAGGTATGAGGGATTCGAGTCTACTGTGCTTGTGAGGGAAGGGTAAGTGCATACCAACAACAATCTCAAGTCTGCTGTAACCATTTTTTCGATTGACTCTCTTTGGTTCCTTTGCTAACGTCTGCCTCCCATTGTTTTCGAGCCACTTTTTACAGCAAATCCATCTCAACTTGAGGCTGATGATGTACTTGGTTCTCTGACATATATTTCGTTTCAGGGTCCCTGAATCGAGACTTGATGCCTGGTAACTCCTATCATCTTCTGTGGTGGGCACTACCCAGCATCTACTACAGGAGCAAGATATGCGGCATATCCGTACCTCTCTTTTTTCACATCCCCCGTCCCTAACCCTTTGATCTGCAGTTTGTAGGTCGCCCCTTACTGCTTTTTTATTTCTAACTTTGCATAGAGAATGCACATGCTCTCGATGCAAAGCTGGGTATCTTTGTGTCTTCATTTCGAAAAGGAAACCTACATACATGTCTAAATACATGGAACTTGTTGAGCAAGTTGCGTCTACTGTTGTACGTGAGAACGCAATTAAGGTTGATACAGAAGGAAGCTTTCCAGAAGCTTCTATGGCAGCTTTGGCCGAGGCCGGACTACTGGGGTTGCTCAGCGCAAAAGATGTTGGTGGTGTCGGAGAAGGGCTGCGGGCCGGTGTTGATGTTGTAGCTCGACTGGCTCAAGAGTGCGGCTCTACCGCGATGATTACCTGTATGCATTATTGTGCGGTCGCTGTTATTGAGCGCTATGGCTCGGAATCTGTGCGTCGTGATATAGCTGCAGGCAATCACTTGAGCACACTTGCTTTTTCAGAGAGTGGCTCACGTAGTCATTTCTGGGCTCCTGTCAGTAACGCCACCAAAGATGGTCATGGCTATCGTCTGAATGCTCGTAAAAGCTGGGTTACCTCTGCCAACTATGCGGATTCGTACGTTTGGTCGAGTCAACCTGTTGAGGCAGAAGGACCCAGCACCATCTGGTTGGTTTCTCGCACGTCTGAAGGGATACAAATCCCTGAACCCTTCAACGGGTTGGGGCTTCGCGGTAATGACTCTACGCCGATTACGGCTGAGAGTGTTTTTGTGCCTGCTGCTGCTATCTTGGGTTCAGATGGTGCTGGCTTTGATGTGATGATGGGAATCGTTCTACCCTATTTTTGTCTGATGAACACAGCATGCTCACTTGGTTTGATGCAAGCTGCCACCCAACGCACGGCAGTACATGCGTCGGGGACACGCTATGAACATATGGAATCCGCACTCAGTGATCTGCCAACGATCCGCGCTTATATCGCCCGAATGCAGTGCAAAACCGATATGGTTAAGACACTTCTTTATGACGCTGTCGCTGCCATTGAAACAGGTCGAGACGATGCTCAGCTTCGTGTGCTTGAAAGCAAAGCTTGTGCTGGCGAAGTTGCCACAGAAGTTCTCGATCTAGGCATGCGTGTTTGTGGCGGTGCAGCTTTCCGCAAAGATGTTGGTGTCGAACGTTACTTTCGCGATGCCCGCGCCTCCGGTGTGATGGCACCAACAACCGATGTCCTTTACGACTTTATCGGTAAAGCTGTCACCGGAATGCCTCTGTTTTAAGAACCGATTTTAAGAACCGATTTGAACTCAAAATATACAAACCAAATGGAGAGAACATAATGAGCCAAAATACATTGTTAATGGGTGCTGTGGCTTATGACCCAAAAGTTGTCACGATCTGGGAAGGTTTTCGAGAGTTTTTTGCGGAGAAAGGGCTCGATTTCGACTTTATTCTATACTCCAACTACGAACGTCAGGTTGAAGCTCACTTTCAGGGGCATTACGATGTGGCCTGGAACTCACCACTGGCCTGGATTCAGGCAGAGCGAATTGCAAATGCATGTGGTCGAAAAGCCACAGCCATTGCTATGCGAGACACCGATCAGGACTTGCAATCGGTGTTGTTGGTTAAAGCGAACTCGAACATTAAAAATCTGGAAAATATAAAGGGAAAAGTGGTCGCTGTTGGTGCCCCTGACTCTCCACAAGCTACTCTGATTCCGTTGGGCTTTCTAGCAGAAAACGGTCTGGAGCCAGGCAGAGATTTTGAAGTCCAGCGTCATGACCTGCTGGTTGGCAAGCACGGTGACCATATCGGTGGTGAACGCGAGGCAGTGAAGTCTCTTCTCGAAGGTAACGCTGATGTCGCTTGTGTGATCGACGCGAACTATCTTAACTTCACGAAAGAAGGAACGATACCCTCCGGTGCAGCTCGCGTTTTGGCTGAAACGGATGCCTATGACCACTGCTGCTTTACCATCCTTGAAGATGCTCCACAGCATCTGATTGAGCCCTTTACCAAAGAGCTGTTGGCGATGTCTTATGATGACCCCAAAGTCCGACACCTGCTTGACCTGGAAGGTTTAAAAGTGTGGAAAGAAGGGCGGGTTTCTGGCTTTGGTCCATTGAATCGAGCCGTTGATCGATTTGAATATTCCAAAGACTTTATGGAACGTGTTAGCAAGCAGAGTCAATCATGACACAGGCAAACTCTGTAGACCTGCTCGATCTTCGTTTTGAACAGGGGGGCCATCTGCTGGTCAAACACTGGCTACGTCAGCTTCCTACAGGTGGTGAATTAACCGTATACGGTAGAGCTCTCGATCTGTCTATTCATTTGCGAGTGTGGTGTCGTTTGAAAGGACATCGATGGAAGCCACAAAAGAAAGATAGAGACAATAAAACACCACAAGTCGGTGTGATTATCCGTGGTGCTTCATGTACAGGTCGCTGGTTGGGGGCTGAGCGAGCGGGCGCAGCCAACCCAACAGAGGAACGGGCTGTTGTTGAAGAACCACCGGGTACATGGGGCCTTGCTGCTCGTGGCGCACAGGTCGAAGCAGGGGTTCCTGACTTTCAGTTTGGTCTGGACCAGAAAGACGTTGTGTGGACTGAAGAAGCCCCACGTCTTTATGCCCAGGCAGCCGCTGCACAATGGGACCCCAACTCTGCTATACCATGGGACGCCGACTTTACTCTGCCTGATGAAGTTGAAGATGCTGTTGTCCAGATCATGACCTATCTGATTGAAAACGAGACCGTTGCCTTAATGGTTCCAGCTCGCTTTCTTGCAACACTGCATCCTCACTTCCGAGAAATTATGCAGTTGCTGGCGATTCAAGCTGCCGATGAGGCCCGTCATATCGAGGTGTTTACTCGTCGCGCTACGCTTAAGCGAGATGTCCTTGGGCTCTCCACTGTTGGGGGGCAAATGTCTCTCAAGACCTTGTTGGATGAGCCAGATTTTGCTCTGGCGTTCTTTTTGCTTTCTGTTTTAGGGGAAGGCACATTTCTGTCGCTGCTCTGGTTTCTTTGCGACAACGCGCCAGACCCGGTGACACAAGTGATGACTCGCTTGGCTGCTCAAGACGAAGCTCGTCATGTGGCATTTGGTATGGCACATTTAATACGCCACATCCAACATGATGCAGGGATGATTCCCCGCCTAGCCAACGCTGTTCATATGCGTCATGCTGCGCTTCAACACACCGCTGGCCTCAACGAAGAAGTCTTTGATGCGCTTGTTCTGTTGGCGGCAGGTTCCTGGGAACACAGCACTCTTTATGATGGCTACAAAGCTGTCATCGAACTTCAGGACGAAATGGATACATTGCGCCAGCGGCGACTGAGCAAGTTGGGCTTCCCTCAAGAACTCGCCAAAGAACTCTCTGCTCTCCACACCCGCAACTTTATGTGAGCATTGACAGCTTTAAGGGCGAGATCCGACGGTATTCTCGCTTTCACGAAAAGCACAACTGCTCCTTCCGACGGTATTCTCGCTTTCACGAAAAGCACAACTGCCCTTTCCTACAAGTTTTCGTCCTTTCGGAATGGTTCCCACGTGGCCCTCCATACCCAATGATAGCATCGTGATATCACTGCTGTGAATGTCAATCCTCTGCTGTCTTTTTTGGGATGAGTTTGCCTGCTTCCTTCCCTGTTGTTCATCAGCACAGGCAGAATGACAAGAACTACTCGCATAAGCCTTGTATGGATCTCTTGGTTGGAGAGCATGGCTTTGGCAAACGTTTCTTACTTCCTTCGATTGACAACGAAAGACGTTGGGCTTTACCGACGCGACGAACAACGTGAATCATTCGGGCTAGCGAACGATGATTACTTTTCTCTTTCTTTTTTCCATCGGGGTGCATAGTGAAAGTAATTGAAAGGATGTATCTTTACCCGAGATACTCGGGAAGACATGGCTGTGTAGTTTGTGAGTGACCAGAGAAAGAGATAAGGGAGTTCTTCGTGAAGGAGCTTGTGTATCTTTCCAAAGATGGCTTTGTACACCAAAGGATCTGTGGTTTGTTGAGCGAGGGTAAGAAGCTGGTCGATGCGTTGGTTTCTGTATTGGATGTAATTGCAACTTCCTTTTGAATGAAACAAAGGAGTAATGTTGGCAAGGCTGTCGAAGTTCCAGATGTGAAGTGTCATATCAAACCTCTTTTTTGTGAAGACAAGGTGGTTCCAGGCTGTGTCTGAAAGCCACACCGGCCTCAATGTTATGCCCACCCTGCGAAGCTGACTCTGAAGTGCGAGCACCAGTGCTCGGTATGAGCTTTTGCTACGAGGGATTAGCAGTCGAACCACGAGCTTCTTTTTCTTCTTGTAGAGGTACTTGCCCTGTAACTTCCATCCCGCTCTTTGAAAAAGCATCCTTGCTTTTTTTAAGTTTTGTGTGCGAACGGGAACGCTGAAGTTATACAGCGGATCGTTCGGTGAAAAGGGTCCACTGATAACTTGCCCATCTCCCATATATGCCGTGAGTAAGCTATCTCGATCCAGTGAATACAGAAACGCTTCCCGAATTCTCTTGTCACGAAAGATGCTTCCTTTTTTGTGATTTAATCCCAGATACCACCAGTCATTTGTTGAGTAGGGATAGAGTCGGATGTTTCGTTGTTTTTCAAACAAGGGGAGATCTTTGGGACGCGCGCGAACGATCGAGTCTATTCCCCCAAATCGCAGCACCTCCATCTGGAGCTGCTTGTCAGGAATCACCAGAAGAGTCACACCGCTCAACTTGCCTTGCTGGGCTCGCCAGTATCTCTTGTTTCGTCGGAGTATTATTTTTTTCCCAATCCAGATATGAAAGCGAAAGGGGCCTGTGCCATATGGTTTTTGGCTGAAGTAGTCGCTGCGTCTGGGAAGCCGCTTGAACCGATGCTTTGGGATGATAGGAAACTGTAGCCAACGCAGGGGATTCTTTACCCGCTTCTTGAAGTTAATCCGGATTCGCAGAGGAGCGAGGATCTTAACATTACGGATGATCTTCGCCAGATAACGATCGCGAATTTGTGTGCGACGGCTTGTCATCGCTTTCATTGTAAAAGCCACATCTCTTGCCGTGAATGGCTTGCCGTCGTGCCAGGTTACGCCGCTCCTGAGCTTGAGCGTGATCGATGATCCGTTGGCTGCTTTTTCCCACGATGTCGCCAACGATGGAGCTGGTCGTAATTCATCATCCCATCCAATCAATCGATCAAATACCAACTCTGTGATTCGCACAGAGTACATATTGTCTGCATAGATTGGGTTTAACGATACTGGCAGTCGATCCTCCGTATATTTGAGCGGTGCTGTTTGTATGTGTTTGTGCGGTGCTATTTTCATGTGTTTGCGTGGTGCTATTTTCATGTGTTTGCGTGGTGCTGTTTTCGTGTGTTTGTGCGGTGCTATTTTCGTGTGTTTGCGTGGTGCTGTTTTTATGTGTTTGCGTGGTGCTGCCATAGCTATAGCACTCCACAAAACACCGAATACACTCATCCATCGCAATATACGGATCTTCTTCATAAGCTTTTCCTTTCCGGTTGACGTACCACCCCCTTGTAAGAAAGAGGCTGATGTTGTTGAGGTCTGCGTGCTCTATCAGGACACTGTGATTTCTTCACTCTGGATGTAACGAATATTCAGATGAAGCCCTCTCCTTGGTGGAGAGGGGGGCGATAACCTGCTGGTTTGTGGTTCGAAATGTACGCAAACCAGGGGCCGTTTACCCCATTTTGACGCGGGGTACGCCGTTCATTCCTCTGAATATTCGCCAGATACGCAACAGGGTCCAAAGCTGTGTGAGGGAGGGGTAAGCCTTGCGGTTCTTTGCGAAAAAGAGTGTCGCTACTCCGAGTTTGCCTGCGTGTGTGTATGCTCTTGCAGCCCAGGCAAACTGGAGAGGCTCGTTGATGTCGGTGATCTTATAAGGTTCATTTTTGCAGTGCAGACGCTCCATCCACCAGGTGGCTCGGTCGCTATCGTGCATTAATATCGCGCCCATGCCCCCCCAGAGATAAATGGAGCGAACCAGGTAGCGGGCCAAGCGTAGCTGAACGATGATGCTAGCACCTTCTTTGCGTTGGGGGTTTGGTTCTCTTTGTGACGACACAAGATAATCTTCATGAAGGCGTTGCTCGACTTCTTTGGCCATCTGTACTCCATGACGAAGCCAATGATAACTGCGCTTGCGATCCACATTGAGTTGGAGCAAGCCCAGGCCCGCCAGGGTTTGTCCAAAGATGCTTTCATTTGCAAGTTTTCGCAGAGAGTGTTTGGCTGCTTTGAGGTCGTGAGGTGCTGTTAATATCGCCTTGTAGTAGCGAGCTTCGTCCCGCAAAAATCGCGGGGAGAGGCGATGAGAGAACAGAAGGTAGGCCCAGCTGATTTGCTTGGGAGGATTCCGCAAGAATTGTTCCCATAGTTTGCGTGCATGGTTGTTGTGCCCCAACAGAGAGTGGGCCTGGGCTTGATAGAAGAGCGCGTAGCTCTTGGATCTGGGTTCATTTTGTAGGTAGCGCAGGGCTTCTCTCGCATGATAATCTGCCATCACAACAAACAGGGCCGGGTCGAAATACTGCTGTATCGTGCGGACCTGCTTTTCAGAGATGCTCTCTTGATCCACAGCTTGACTCAGAAGAGTTGCGGGCCATCGCACCGCTTGTTTTTTCCAGATCTGAGCGTATAACCGGGACCGAGGGGTAAGCAGCCTGGGTTTTACCTTTGTCTTGAGCTTAAACATATAGTGAATCAATATCCATTCAGCCCATCCATCGGGATCGTTGGGAAACTTCAGACGAGCCAGTGCTCGGGAGGCTCTGCTTGGATTTAATCCAGGTCTACAGACGGTTAGCCATGCTCTGGCGCGATCGCGACGTGCGGAAGGTAGTTGCTTTAATGCTCTTTGCAGTGGAAGGATGGCTTCTTTTTTCTTGCCTTGCAGGCAGAGCAATCGGCCCCAATAGAATAGGAACAATCGACCCAAATGAAGTTGCTTGGAACGCTTCAGTCTGCGCTGAAGAACTGCGTGATTAAAGGTCAATGCAAGTTTGTAATTATTGCGGTGGAACCGAGCCATTCGTAAAAATAGACGGGCTCGAATGACGCGATGAAAGGGGGTGAGTTGTTCGATCTTAACGCGCCTGGCAATGGCCAAGGTGAGTTTTTGGTTTTGGTAGAGGGCAAGGATATCTTGTCGAGCCGGTCCGGGCTGGAGGATCTTTCGAATCAGCTTGGGGTTTTGGTGAATGGCTTCGACCCAGCTCTCTCTGACCCATTGAGGTCTTTCAACCAACTTGATCGAGCCTGGTGATGGAACAAGGAGAGACTTCTTCATCGTTGTTTGGGAAAGAGCCAGATGTGTGCTTGTACTCGGTACTGTGTGAGGATGTGTGCTTGTACTCGGTACTGTGTGAGGATGTGTGCTTGTACTCGGTACTGTGTGAGGATGTGTGCTTGTACTCGGTACTGTGTGAGGTGCAGGAGATCTCCACAACGGAGGGAAAAAGGCCAAACACAAACCAAAGACAATCAATCCGACAAGGCCACCCATCAGACTGGACCTCCACACAGAAGATGGTGGAGTTGGAGTGCTGGGTGTCAAAGCCTTTTGGGGAAGGTCAAGGGTTGGTTCTTGCTCTTCGGTTGGTTCCAACACCATCGTGAGGTTGGGTTGTGATTCTTCATAGAAGGCTTCATTGACTTCGAGGATCATGGCTTCCAAGGTTGGGTCTTGTTCAGCGTATTCGAGAAAAACGGCAATCTCTTCAAACTGACCCTGCTCTAATGCTTCGATATAGCGATAGAGCAACTGTTCGTAGTTTTTAAATTTACGAGGAGATTTCATCGTCTTTTCTCTTCCCTAAAGCATCACGCAATCGCTTTATTGTACGAAATAATCGGACACGTGCTGCACCGGCAGAGCAGTTGAGCTGTTCCGCAATTTCTTTGGCTGTGTATTGCTGAATCACTGCCAGATGAAGAAGCTTCTGTTCTTCCTTTGACACAAATCCAAGCATTCGTTTGTATTCCTCCTGGGAGGAAAACAATTCTTCGATACTTGCCACGGGCTCATGGTGTAGCTGGGCAAGTAGCTCATCGATAGGAACCGGGCTCTGGCTATGGACGAGATCCTGAAGAAAGGGTTCGCGCTTACGCTTGAGTGCGCGACGATGTTTTTCTTGGAGGATGATGTTGGTCGCGATACCGAGCAGCCAGCCCATTATCTGCCGCTCGGGGTCAAAGCGACTCGCGCTACGTAAGGCACGGGCGACGACTTCATTCATCAGCTCAGAAGCTTCGGATGGAACCTGGGCTCCCGTTGCGAGATTGGCTTTGCTCACATAGACGCAAAGAGAGCGAAAGAGTTTATCGATATTCTCATGAACAAAGTGAGATATCAGGCTTTGCTTTTCCAACTCCGTTTGAATGGCACTCTCTTCAACCTGCATTAATTCCATCAAACCACACTCTTAAGCGTAACTTACATTGTGGGGTATGTCTTCTCTGTGGAAGCCATATCCCTGCCTTACTATTCTATTCCATTTGCCTACCCAAAGTGTTACTTCTTGCCGAAAAAAAGATCAGGAGGTATCATTTTCCCTCCTCAACCTGTGACCAGGAGAATCGAAATGCCAAATCTGAAGCTTCAGCGGAAGAAGAATCTATCCACGTTCCGACGTATCGCTCTTGGTTCGTGGAAAACAGTGGGAGATCCAAGTGTTTATGGCAGTCTGACGCTGGAGATGGATGAAGCCCTCCGCTACCTGGATACGTACCGGGAGGTGACGGGGCGGCGTCTGACTTTGTCTCATATGATGGGGAAAGCGATGGCCGCCACCCTGGAAGCGATGCCTGACGCCAACGCGATTATACGATTTGGGCGTCTTTATATGCGTGAAGATATCAGTGTCTTCTTTCAGGTCGCTCTGGAGGACCCTCTCTCTGGAGAGATCGATCTCTCCGGTACGATCGTTCACCATGCCGATAAAAAGCCTCTGCTTCAGTTTATCGACGAGTTTGAAAAGAGTGTCAAAAAGGTGCGCACGGGTAACGATGAAAACCTGGAAAAGAGTCGCAGCCTGTTTAAGCGCATCCCACTCTTTACGGTTCGATGGTTACTCAACTTTATCGGATTTATGGGCTTCTCTCTCAATATGGATATGCGCTGGGCAGGGGTTCCTCAGGACCCCTTCGGCTCTGTGCTGATTACCAATATTGGCTCTCTGGGGCTAGAAGAAGCGTATGTCCCTCTTGTTCCTTACTCTCGTGTTCCGTTGTTGGTCGCCATCGGGGCCGTCAAAGATGTTCCCACCGTCAAAGATGGCGAGCTTGCAGTATCCAAACAAATGCGTGTGTTTGCGACCTTCGATCATCGCGTTCTCGACGGTGCCCACGCCGCAAAAATGGCAAAAACACTCAAAGCCTGGTTTGAGCATCCATTTGAGCATTTCGGACCCATCGAAAAGGAAGAAGAACACTCCAGGCTCGATTGATTTGCTAGAAATCGTCGAGCAGATCTGAATATCCGATGTCCTCGTACCACAGAGCCTGCACTGTCTGCAGCATTGGCTAGGCCAAAATCTTCACTAGAGCCTCCCCCTTGGGTGGCCCAAAGGAGCTTTCCAT
Source organism: Myxococcales bacterium (assembly GCA_027005175.1). GTDB lineage: Bacteria > Myxococcota_C > UBA6777 > UBA6777 > UBA6777 > M3003. The sequence continues at coordinate 475 of JALTMC010000617.1, read as the reverse complement.
TGTTGTCATACTTCGCAACAAAGTGATCATAAATACCTTGTGAGGTTAAGGTTTGACTTCCTATTTTAGTTGTATCATTGAAACTCGAAAGGATAAAGACTCCACCTTCAGACTTGATTTGTAGTGGGATGGAGCAAGGAAGTAAAGCAAAACGTTGGAATGTTGGTCATAAGAAAGCGAAACCTCTACGAACACGTCACACTCAAAAATTGACGTTCTCCCCCTACAGATGGATGTATTCGATAGGTTCGCAGGCTAAGGAACTGGAAGGCAGCCGTTTTTACTCTGTGACAGGCACCACCTTTCTATCGAATCGAATAAACTCGGCGAGCATCTCCTTGATGAAGTCAAACCACGGTCTCCAGCCCCATTGTCTCATCTGTTTATTCCGGATATGACGAGTTTTTATCCACTGCGGATAGTCCGAGCCTGACCGAGTCAACAAGTATCTATTTTTCTTAATTAAATACAGGGC
>JALTMC010000616.1 GCA_027005175.1 Myxococcales bacterium | reverse complement strand
GAATATAGGGGGCAGCTAGAGCAAAGACGGGCAGACGGGTTCGTTATTGGCTTGACATGGTCAAGTCACACTGCTAATTTCCCTTTCTCGAAGGAAGAGAAGCCTTTATCCCTCAGAGAGTATGATGTTGTTCGAAGATCCTCACTTTGCAGTTGGAGAGTTTTGTTGATGTCCAAGCGTATTTTAGTCACAGGTGGTGCCGGTTTTTTGGGTTCTCATTTGTGTGACAAGTTAGTTGGCCTCGGCGCCAAAGTGTTGTGTCTCGACAATATGTATACAGGCCATCACAGAAACATCGACCACCTCAAAGACAACCCCAACTTTGAATTCATCGAACACGATGTATGTGATCCACTGGATATCGAAGTGGATGAGATATACAACCTCGCCTGTCCTGCGTCACCCATTCATTACCAGGCTCGCCCCCTATTTACGATCAAAACGAGTTTTCTCGGGGCGATGAATATGTTGGAGCTGGCAAAGCGCAACAACGCCACAATCATGCAAGCCTCGACCAGTGAGGTCTATGGCGACCCTGAACACCACCCCCAACAAGAAGACTATTGGGGACATGTCAATCCCATCGGCATTCGCGCCTGTTACGATGAAGGCAAACGCGCCTCAGAGGCTCTTTTCTTTGACTACCATCGTGTCGAAGGCGTGAAGATCAAAGTAGTCCGTATCTTCAATACCTATGGTCCAAGAATGCATCCCGACGATGGACGTGTGGTGAGTAACTTTATTATCCAAGCCCTCAAAGGAGAGCCCCTCACCCTCTATGGAGATGGTCAACAAACTCGCTCCTTCTGCTTTAAAGACGATCTACTCGAAGGCTTTGTGCGAATGATGGGCACATCCGATGATGTCATTGGCCCCGTCAATTTGGGCAACCCCAATGAGTTCACGATCAAGGAGCTGGCCGAACAAGTCATCGCGCTGACAGGCTCTTCTTCGAGCCTTGATTATCTCCCCCTACCCAGTGACGATCCCAAACGCCGACAGCCCGACATCACCCGAGCCAAAGAACTCCTAGACTGGGAACCCCAAGTCTTCCTCGCTGAAGGTTTGCAACAAACCATCGCCCACTTTAAACAACTGCTTTCACTTTAAACTGCTTCCATTTTTTGCGTAGCGTATAGGGTAAATTCATGAACATCTGTGTTCTCGGTGTAGGTTATGTTGGTCTGACGACTGCTGCTGTTTTTGCCGATCTTGGCAATGAAGTGATTTGTATCGACATTGATGAAGTCAAGTTAGAAAATCTCAAACAAGGCATCATGCCCATTTATGAGCCAGGGCTCAAAGAGATTGTTCTTCGAAATATCGCTGAAGAGCGACTGCTCTTTACGACGGATACTGCCAAAGGTGTTGCAAACTCTGAAGTTATCTTTATTTGTGTAGGAACCCCCCCCAAAGAGTCTGGTGAGACCGACCTCTCACAGATTGAATCCGCTGCCAAGAATATCGCCAAGTCTCTCAACAGCTACAAGATCATCGTCAATAAATCGACTGTTCCCGTAGGCACAGGTGATTTTGTTCGTCGCACCATTGAGGAACACCGGGAAGCAGAGGTCAACTTTGACGTCGTCTCAAACCCTGAGTTTCTCCGTGAAGGTTCTGCGATTCAAGATACCTTTGAACCCGATCGCGTTGTGATTGGAGCCCCCAACAAAAAGGTAGCACTCAAACTGCTCGAACTCTACGCAGCTCTCGAACGACCCATGCTGATTACCGATGTCTACTCTGCTGAAATGATCAAATATGCATCCAACTCGTTTTTGGCGATGAAGATATCGTTTGCCAATGCGATCGCTCAACTCTGCGAGGGTGTTGGTGCAGACGTCACCGTTGTCACCAAAGGAATGGGGGCCGATCAACGCATCGGAAAACAGTTCCTCAATGCAGGCATTGGTTTTGGTGGCTCCTGCTTTCCCAAAGATGTGGAGAGTCTCATCCATACCTCCGGTAGCTTTGGATACGATTTCAAAATGTTGAAGGAAGTCATGGCTGTCAACCGCAGCATGGTACCCCATATCATGACTCGTATCGATGAGTTGGTCGGTGACCTCAACGGTAAGATCATCGGGATACTTGGCCTCGCCTTCAAACCCAACACCGACGATATCCGTGAATCCAAGGCCATCGACCTGATCAAAGAGCTGCTCGACAAAGGGGCTACCATCAAAGCCTACGATCCTCAAGCGATGGAACTCACCCAAGAGGTCCTTCCCACTATCGAGTATTGCTCCAGCCCCTACGAAGTCGCTGAACATGCCGATGCGATCGTCCTTGCTACCGAATGGCGCGAGTTTAAAGCACTCAACATGGAACGTATCCGAAACAGCATGAAGACCCCCATCATGCTCGATGGTCGTAACTTCTACAACCCCGACGATAAAACGCGCCTCGGCTTCACCTATTACGGTGTTGGACGCGGTGTCTTTAAACCCCAATAGATGCTCTTGTGATCCCCCACTCAACGAATCTACCAAAGCTCACTCAACAATTCAGTCAAATGGCAGGGAGAACCTTGTGAAAGTTGCACGTTCAAAAAAGGGAATGGTGGTCGCAGCACATCCTTTGGCAGCACAAGCTGGCCGCGACATCTTAGCGGCGGGTGGAAACGCTGTAGAGGCGGCTGTTGCAGTATCATTGGCATTAAATGTCGTAGAGCCACAAGCCTCTGGCTTAGGTGGTGGCGGCTTGATGCTGATCTCACCACAAGGCGACCCCGACAAAACAATCACCATTGACGGTCGGGGCTGTTATTCTTCTCTCTTTGCAGAGGAATACATCTACCCCAAAGGTACCACACTGTACTGGACACCCATCATCGGCCGAATGTCGGCGACCGTCCCTGGCTTGGGACGTATGCTGGAAAAGGCTCTCCATCTCTTTGGAGAATCCATGTCTCTTTCCCGCCTGGCAGAGTCAGCAATTCACCATGCCGAAGAGGGATTTCCCGTTAATGAAGTGATGATCTACTGCTCGTCCATGTACGAGTGGACCCTGCGTAACAGCCCTGAAGCTGCAAAGGTATTTTACAACAACGGACGTCGCTTTAAGCCCGGTGAACTCTTGGTCCAAAAAGACCTCGCCAACACCTTGCGACTTGTCGCAGAAAAAGGCTTCGAAGTTTGCTATACAGGAGAGCTAGGGCAAGAACTCCTGGCCACCATGAATGAAACCGGACCTCTTTGGGGTGAAGATGACCTGAAGAATTACGAAGCCAAAGTCCGCGAACCTCTGTGGGGCGAGATTGAAGGGTATCGCATCGCCACGATGGGTCCCCCCAGTCGCGGAGGTGCAGGTATGCTCAAGGCACTCAAGGTTCTTGAGAATGCACCGGAAGATCCCGCAGAACGCATCGTCTTCTTGCTCCAGGTGTTTGAAAAGTTATTCAAGGTCCTTGACCCAATTATCACAGATCCAGACACCAAAGAAATCGACCTCGACTTTGACCTGGATACTGCCGAACTCGGACCAGCTCCCCGTCGCGCAGGAGGAACATCTCATATCTGCGTCATCGATAGCAACAACACC
>JALTMC010000615.1 GCA_027005175.1 Myxococcales bacterium | reverse complement strand
GGCCTGAAGTCTATGTTCGTGGTGTCGGCTGGGTTCCCTTTGACATCCATCCCCGTCGTTCGCTCGATCCAGTCACCCGCGCTCCCGACCCCGACCTCCGACGCCTCTACAGCAACCTCGCCCGACCCAAGTACAAATTTAAAGGAACAAAGTCTCCTTTCAGTGTGATGGCTCGACGCTCCTTTCCATGGGGTCCCATGATAGCTAAGGCCTTTCATTGGACGCTGCGATTCCTGTTTGTCAGTCTGCTCTTGCTCTTCTCTCTCGCCTTTCTGTTCAAATGGGTCCGTCGGTTCGGCTACCTCTTTACAGCCACAGGACCCCGCCGAACCATTCGTTATTATCGAAGCCTCACAGACCGACTCAGTGAACTCAATGAGCTGCGTGAGCCTGGAGAGTCGCTGGAGAGCTTTGCACACCGCCTGAAAGAGACGATCCCTGATTTGAGTACACTCACAGAAAGAATCGTAGCTCACAGCCTGGGTTCACAGCTCGCTCCCACAGAAGAAGACAAAGCCCTCTTCCGGCGTATCCATCAACAACTGCGTACAGCCTACCCGTGGTACCGGCGGCTACTGCAATGGATTCGACCGTTCGCATGGTCCCGTCATATCTGGCAGCGATGGCAGTACAACCCCCCCCCTGCCCTCGTCAAATGGCGCATCTTTCTCACCCGCACAGGTGCCTTCTTACGTCGCACTCTACCCATATTCAGGAGGTCAGCCACGTGAGCCGTCGCGATTCACCGATCACAAATCACAGGTGGAGAACACGCTTGATTGCGTTGTCCCTTCTGTTGTTGCTCCCATTGCCTTCCCTCCTCATGCCACCGTGGTCTTCCAGTGAAGCAGGGACGAGACCTTCCAAGTACACCGCACAGATCTTTTATGAGGAGCGACAGCGACTCACCAATGCCGAGATCCTGGCGTTGGAAAAGTTTCGTCCAGGCCACACCATCGCAGCGAGAAAAATAGCAGAGAAGATCCTACAACGTCGCCCTCAGTCAAGTGTAGCTCACTTTCTTCTTTATTTTGCCTTGCGTAATGATGAAGGAGAGTTAATTCGCTCGCTATGGCATTTGCGTCAAGCGATGGCGTACTATAAGAGCACATTCTTTGTCTCGCGCTCACGCACCCACCATATGATGCTTATCGAATTGATCTCTGTACTCCGACAGTTGGGAAGAGACAAAGAAAGCTTTAAGTGGATCAACTTTCACGATCGTGTCTACTCGATCTATCGCATTAAATTTGAAGAGTTTCGCCCCTGGGTATTGATGAAGATGCGACGGTACAAACAAGCTCGCGCTGAGGCATTAAACTTTCTGAAAAAAAAGAAGTATACAACGACAGCACTCAACTCCTTGTGTGCGATCAGCTTTGAGCGCAATCATCGCCAAGAGTCGTTGAAGTATTGCAAGCTCGCCTACCTTGCCGATAAAAAGCGTCCAACCAATTACAATCGCTCCATTCACAGCATCAATCTCGCGGAAGCCCAGCTCTCTTTGTTTCACCTAGCCAAAGCAGAACAGTACGCCTTCCAAGCCACGCGGCATTTCCACAGAGACCTACACAGCACACCCTGGGAGTTTTTGTTGGGACTGTACCTTGATCAAGGCCGATACAACGACGCTTGGAATGCATTAAAGAAAGCCAAGCGATGGTTTCTCAGCCAATCCCCCAAACTCTCGGAGTCGGTCTACGCGAGTAACCAGTTGGCCCAATCCTGCTTTTTATTGACAGTCGCCCGACCGGAAGCAGCCCTCAAAGTTCTAGAGCGCATTCGAGATCGTCCTGACCGCCATGGTCATATGAGTGCCCGAACCCGTCAGTTTGTGGCAGGAGCACGACTCTTGCGACGTCACGCTTTGTTGATGGCAGCAGAAACAACACGAGAAAAAGCTGCACCACGCAACATCTGGTTTCGGATGTTTAGCTGGACAAAAACCCTCTGGCTTCGATTTCGTGCGTGGCGACAAGGTGCTCTGTTGCGCCGACAAATGGCAGACCCTGCGTTTCTTCACAACAGTATTTCGCCCTATCGCTCGGGAAGTTTGAGTATGCCAAACAGCTCAATACCGCACTGGTATACAGCAGATCTCATACCTATCATGGGACCTGCCATTATACGCAAAGCGCTCGAACATGTTCGCTCCCAAGAAGCCAAAAATGCATCATTGGTGAAGCCGTTTTTGCAAACGATGGAGGCTGAGATCGCCTTTGTACGCGGCGAATATAAGAGAGCCCGAGCCTTTGGCGAAGCGGCCCTCACACAACTTCCCCGCAGCCTGCTGCCCCTGCACATTCGAATCCACACCATACTCGGCGCGATCGCTCGGTACGAAGGTCGCTTTAAGGTGATGCGTAGTTCCTATGCCCTGGCCCTACAACGCGACGGCTCCGTCTTTCGACGCTTACAGTTCCCACTGCCTGTCACTCCCTCGCCCCCCAGCAGCGCAAGGGGTCAAAAAGTGATGAATGCGCTCTTGCGCTCCCCTCGTTTTTCACAAGAAGCAAGTGGATTTATCCTGCAAGTACGAAGCCAAGGACCGGTCATTCGAGTCCTCCTGACACAGCGCAACGGCACCATCCTAAGCCGTGTTACGATGCATCAAAGCCAAGTCAAACAAGCAAAGCCAAAGCTCGATCCCCATCGTAAAACAGGCAAAACGACAGAACCCAGAAAGACAGTGAAGCAAAGCGCGGCTGCCCTTCAAAAGTTGTTTATCGAACAACTACTCGAACGTGTACATCGCGATTTGTTTGCTCCTCCTGTTCAACTGTCCCGCCAGGACATCTACTCCCTCGATGGCACCCCACTACAAACCAGACAACCCTCCTTGAAACTTCCTTTTCTGCTCAAAGAAAAGAAGACCCTCAAGCCTTGAAGTAATATTTAGTAATGAAAACAAACAAAAGCATATGGACATTTTTTCAGTCCATGGTAAAGTTCATAGCCTTGTAGAGAGAGATGAGTCCTTGTTTGTGTTTGGAGTGTGGTATGAAAAAGTGGAAACAGTTTGTGTGTGTCGTGGTTCTGCCATTGGCCATGAGTATGTATATTGTAGCGTGTAGTGGTTCCCAAACAGGATCTGAACCCAACCAGGAGTCGGCGACTCAAAGCGAGGTGGGAGCAACATCGGACGCAGGAGAGCAAACGACCGCACCTCAAGAGCGAACCACTCCACCCGAAGCAGGGCCAGAAGCAAAGCCAGAGCCGACACTCCCCGAAGAACCTGCCGTTTCGGAGGTCCCACCCACAACCGAGACGACGGTTCCCACAGAAAAAGTTCCGCCGGAGCCGCTCCCACCGTGGACCAAAGATGAACCCGCACCACCCAAGCCTTATTCGGGTGGAACATGCCCTACCTTCAAACCCGGGACAAATACGTTTAAGTCGGGTGGAAAGACCCGCTCCTTTGACCTCTACCTTCCCACGATTGTCGCAGGGGCTCCTCTGCTCTTTATGTGGCATGGTCTGGGTAATAACCCCCAACGCTTTGCTCAATCCTTTGGTGCGCCACAGATCAGCTCTACCAATCGTGTGATCATCGTA
>JALTMC010000614.1 GCA_027005175.1 Myxococcales bacterium | reverse complement strand
ACCAAGTACATCTTTATCACAGGCGGCGTGGTCTCCTCTTTGGGGAAAGGACTGGCCGCCGCTTCCATTGGTGCTCTCATGGAGGATCGAGGGCTTCGAGTCACACTACTCAAAATGGACCCGTACCTCAATGTCGATCCTGGAACGATGAGCCCTCTTCAACACGGTGAGGTCTTTGTCACTGATGATGGTGCTGAAACGGACCTGGACTTGGGGCATTACGAGCGTTTCACGACCGTAACCATGAGCCGAAACAACAACTTCACCTCTGGACAAGTCTACGATCGCGTGATCAATGATGAACGAAAAGGACGTTATCTCGGAGGCACGGTGCAGGTGATTCCCCATGTCACCAACGAGATCAAACGCCGCATTCGTGACGTCACTGGAGATTGTGATGTGGCGATCTGTGAAGTGGGAGGAACGATCGGCGATATCGAGGGTCTTCCTTTTTTGGAAGCCATTCGACAGTTTCAGTTCGATATCGGCAAAGAGCATGTGCTCTACATCCACATGACTCTGGTCCCTTATCTCGAAAAGGCCGGTGAGTTGAAGACAAAGCCGACCCAACACTCTGTTAAGGAAATGCGTGCTATCGGTATCCAGCCTGATATCTTGCTGTGTCGAAGCGGCTTCGACTTGTCTTCGGATCTCAAAGGGAAGATCGGGCTGTTCTGTAACCTGGCTCCTCGCGAAGTGATATCCATGCCTGATGCAGATACCATCTACGCCGTTCCTCTCATCCTACAGGGGGAAGGGCTTGATCAACTGATCGCAGAGAAACTCAATATTTGGTCGCGGCCTGCCAGGATGGAGCGATGGGCTGAGATGGTGGATAAACTTCGCCATCCTAAAAATGTGGCGCGAATTGGTATCGTCGGTAAATATGTCGATCTCGAAGAATCTTACAAAAGCCTCAATGAAGCCCTGACTCACGCAGGTGTCGCCCACCACAGCAAGGTTGAACGACTTTATCTCGACGCGGAGGCCATCGAGAAAGGCGATATCGCGATCTTTGACGAGCTCGATGGTGTCCTGGTCCCCGGTGGCTTTGGCCAGCGTGGAACGGAAGGGAAAATTCGCGCGATTCAGATCGCTCGTGAACGTCAAATCCCATTTTTGGGGATCTGTCTGGGGATGCAAATGGCTGTTGTTGAATTTGCTCGCCATCAATGTAGCCTCACCAACGCAAACAGCACAGAGATGGATCCCAAAACAAAGTATCCCGTTGTGGATCCGATGGATGGACAGCGAGATATCGAAACCATGGGGGCCACCATGCGCTTGGGCGCCTACCCCTGCGCTCTTGAACCCGGTACACTGGCTCACAAACTGTACAACGCTGCTGAAGTCAGGGAGCGGCACCGTCATCGCTATGAGGTCAATAACAAATATCGCGAAACTCTTGCTGCTGAGGGGCTTATCTTTTCAGGTGTCTATCCCCAAGGCAACCTTGTTGAGATGATTGAGCTTTCTTCCGAATCACACCCGTTTTTTATCGCTTGTCAGTTTCATCCTGAGTTTTGTTCCCGCCCCCTCCAACCACACCCCCTCTTTGATGGCTTTATCGCCGCCTCTGTCGCTCATCACAACACAGCAAGCCAAGAGACAGAGTAGACCGAAGCACCTCTCTGAACTTTTTTTCCTCCTCTCCGTCGTGAATCCCACTTCGGCCAAAATGAATAGACCCAAAAGACGGGCCTCTGCGCTTTCTTTCTTTCTTCCTCTCCGTCGTGAATCCCACTTCGGCCAAAATGAACAGACCCAAAAGACGGGCCTCTGCGCTTTCTTTCTCCCTCTCGTGGCTCTCTCTTCGGCCAAAATGAACAGACCCAAAAGGTGGGCCTCTGAACTTTTTTTCCTCCTCTCCGTATTGAATTCGCAAGTCATGAGTCATGATATGACAGTCATCCTCTCTACACTCCGAGTCAATGAATTCTTTGTGAGTGTGACAGGTCCTTTCTTGCCAAAACTCACGTCGAAGCCCGGTGGATGGAAAACCATCAGAACTCTATGAGGAAAACGATCATGTACTTCAATCACAACAATACAATGCGCGAGCAGTACAAGATGCTGTTCAAACGTTTGCTGCAAGAACAAGCAGGTCAACTTGACCCACGCCTGGCAGAGACATGCGCTGAAGTTGCATGGAAATCTCTCGGCTACCACACCTCCCACATGCTCGATATCTGCCAGCAAGCCAACAACAACTCTCCCAACAAACTCGCCAAGTAAGAACAAACCTTTCCCACTTCAAAACTCGCCAAATAAGAAACCTTTCCCCTTCAAAGAAACTCCTCCCTGGCCTACAAACCAGAGTGGGGTTTTTTTAATTTGTTTGTGCATCGGGTGTCAGGTTGATCTCACGGTAGCTTTGGAGTGGTGTGACCCAAAACACCCGCAAGGTGAAGTTCGGGAGGTTGGGGCGATGGAAGGCAACAGAGAGGATATGTTGGTCTGTGGGTTGGTAGCGCAAAAACTGCCAGTGTTGCGGATGATCATCGAAGTCTGGAGTGAAGTCGATATGGATCGTGCTTTGGGTGGAGCGGTGAAACGAAAATCGATTCAGAGGCAGGGATAGTCCCATCCCTCGCGCTTTGATATACGCTTCTTTTAATGTCCAATACACAAAGAATAGATGCTGCTGAACTTCTTGTTGGGCGGCGAGCAATGCCTTGGTCTCGCCGGGAGCAAAGGAATAGTTTGCGATGTTCATTACACCCGTATTGCGGGTGATGTCCTCAACATCCACACCTGCATCCTGGTCGAGATTGACAAGGCAGGCGATCAGTCCCTGGGTGTGAGATAGATTAAATCGCAGGGGGATCTCTTGTTGTGTTGGAGTGATCTCTGGACGTCTGTACTCATTAAAGACAAACTCCCAGTCGCTGGGATTCCTTCGGATATATCGAGATAATGTGGTGCGAGCCAGGGCTCTTGTTACTAAGTACCTGTGTTGATCACGCTCTCGGTAGAAACGTTGTTGTTGGATACTTTCTTCTTCATTCATCAATGGAAAATACGACTGCAACAGATCTGTGTTGGTGATCTTTGTCGGATCAACCAGCCACACATGAGCTTCCCCCTGAGAGAGCGACAAGGGAGCTGGGGTTGTTTTTTCACTCATCAGAAAAAAACCTCTTATGTTATGGGCGTGGAAACCCCCTCCCGATCGCGGGTCCGGCAGGACCTACAGGACGAAGTCCGGATGGGGGGGCGTTGACATCCATATCCATTCATCTTTGCGACAGTTGTGGTGCTCTTGTTCTGCTTGCATCAAACTTGTTTGTCCGTTCATAAAGGGCCTCGCTAGCCGGAAACCCCTGACTTCAGTCGGGGGAGGAGGCAAAAAAAAAGGTTGACAGAAAGGTCGGTTGGACTTACCATGTGAACATGATAGATGTTGTACACAGACGGGACAGTGTGTGTCAAACAGCATACCATATGGTGTGGTGTCCAAAGTACCGCAAGGCTATTCTTACTGGTGATGTGGCAAGCAGGGTCTCTGTCTTGCTTGCTCACATTTGCGAACAAAGAGAGTGGCCCGTATTGGCTT
>JALTMC010000613.1 GCA_027005175.1 Myxococcales bacterium | reverse complement strand
CCCGAACCCATGGTCTCGGCCAATCTTTCGATGGGACCGTCTTCGGGCTCCTCTTCACCCCAAGGAAAAAATACTCTCTCAATTCACGCATTGACAGGCTCCAAGGGGCAGTATTCGCCAGGGATGACCACAGAAACGCTGGCCAATGTTTTTATGCGTGCCATGGATATTTACGACCACACCGAGCGTGAAGATGCTATGAACTTCGTCCTGGAACTCGGGATGATGGATGTGAGTGCAGGTGGTGGAGCCGTACTTCTGACGGATATCAATAGCCCCAATCCTGTGTTGTGGTTTGAGAGCGTCAAAGGGCCAAAATCGGATGAACTTCGGAATCTGAATGCTCCTTTTGGCCAGGGCGTGATCGGTTATGCTGCCCAAAAAGGAGTCACCCAAAACGTCGCTGATGTTGTACACGAACCACGCTTTCAAGATGATATCCTTTGCAGTGTCGGTCTTTCGATCGGCTCTGTTTTGTGTGTTCCCATTCAACACGAGAAGCGCATCTATGGTGTTATTGTCTTTTACAACGCTCCAGGTGAGCGTCCCTTCACACAAGGCGAGGCCAGCATCCTTGGCTACCTCGCACACGTTGCAGGCGAATACCTAGGACAATCATAAGCATCACCCGATTTCGTCACCCGATTTCATCAGAATATCCCATCACTCGATTTCGTCATCCGATTTCATCAGAATATCCCATCACTCGATTTCGTCATCCGATTTCATCAGAATATCCTATCACCCGATTTCATCAGAATATCCCATCACTCGATTTCATCAGAATATCCCATCACTCGATTTCATCAGAATATCCCATCACCCGATCTCATCGGACTTTGCACACCACACAATGTCTCATTTTGAGTCGTGAGTGGAACCATCCATGTCCTTACTCACGATTTTTTCTGTTTAGACAACTCTACCTTTTCGTCGTTTGGGGCGGGGTTGGTCAGCGATGGGTGCTTTTTCTTGGCGTCGAGCTTCACGGCGTTGTTGGGAGAAGTAGCGCATCCATTCATCGGGAGCATTGAGGGTTTCACCGCCGTGTCGGGTGAGACGAGAGCGAACTCTACAAAGCACAGGGGTGTGAATGGCGTTGCCAGCTACGATCACTTGTCCACGAGTGAGGGCAGGTAGCTCTCGTAGTAAATCCCGGCCTGCGCTCTCAACACTTTCGGCGATGCTGCGTTGGTCAATAGGGTTTACGATGCGCATGAATAATTGTGTCATACATTGTGAGAGTACATCAGAGTCAAGCTTGCCAGGGCGTTGACTGATGACGCCAATTCCAACACCAAACTTTCGCCCTTCCGAGAGAATCGTTTTGAGGATGTTCGTGGTGACAGCGTGTCCGCCAGCAGGAGCAAAACGGTGGGCTTCTTCGATTAACACAAAGACCGGAAAATCAAGGTTCTCTTGCGGACTTTGGGGGTTTTCTTTGATGGCATTCACCCTGGAGTAGAATGCACGACGTAGGATGGTGGAGAGGATGATCTGTTGGTCTTCTGTATCGATCTCCGAGAGTTGCAATACGGTACATTGACCCGGAGAGAACAGGTCCGTAAGCGGGATATGCTCGGAGTCATTGAAGATGTTATTGGAGCGTCCAAAACGCATATCGATCTTCCACATCAAAGCATTGATGGTGGAGGCATTCTCTCCTGAACCTTCCGGAGAGAGGTTGTCGAGAGCTTGCTTGAGATCGGCGAGACCCCAACGGCGTTTCTCTCCCCCTTCACTTGTCAGCCTTGTTCCTGTGACTTGGCGGTAGGCTTCGCTGAGAAAGTGTGCTTGCTTTTCTGTAAGTTGCGGCAGCAGATAACGTAAGTCACTCTGACGCAAACTCGATAGGCGAACCCGGATCTTCTCCGGTGGCTTTATGACGACTTTGGGGCGATAGCTGTCTGTTTGGAACTCGGGTTGGTCCTCGATCTCTTGTAAGGTGCTGTACTCTCCGTGTGGATCGGCAATTAAAACAGCAGCGCGATTGTAGGGTTTCATTAACTCTTCGAGTAGAACGGCAGCTGTATAGCTCTTTCCTGACCCTGTGCCTGCGAGGATCGCCAGATGTGTGCTGACCATCTCACTCACTTTTAACACAATATTGACTCGACCAGATTCTCGTGTGAGTAAGGAGCCGAGATGGGCTGAACCAAGTTGCTCCCTACCACAAGGAGACAGGACAGAGGTCAACTCCAGATCGGGAGTGAGGAAGACCGCATCTCCCGGATTGGGTGTGATTCGTGGATTGACAAAACAATGCATCTTGTCATTCCAACTTCCCATGATCTGGACATCAACTTCATAGAGCTCATGCCCTTCTTCATCAGCACCCAAGGCAAAAGCAAGCTGATGTAAGTTGACCTCTGGATCGGCCATCAGGCTGGAAGGATAGGCTCGTGCCAGGGTTCGAGATACGACCTTCCCGTAGATGGGTGATCTTTGGATGTCACCCAGAGGATAATAATGGACAAATTCACCGACTTTGGTGCGTTCATTGTCTGACGTTATCATCAGGTAGCGGCCATTGTCCTCACCGGGTCCCTTGACCACACCCACTCCCACTTCTTCTGTTCCAGCTAACAAATCCAGCTCTTTCTCCTCCCAGGCACTCATAAAATCTCCTTCGTTCGTCGCAGGTGACGAGTTGTTCAGCAAGTAGCAGCGGCTTATTTTTGGTGGGTAGTGGTCTATCTCATTTGTCCTATCGTGGATTGCCATGCGATATTCTTTCGTAGAACTTGAAGCATTCGGGCATCATCGCCGTGGCAGATAGGCTTGAGTTGATCACAGATTCGTTGCATCAGTGCGCTGGAAAAGGGCAAGTTGCTTTCTGCAACAATCGGATAATATCGCATCTGAAATCGATGGCTGGAGTTGTGATGAAAGGTCTTGCACTCGGCAGGTGTCATGCTTCTGACTTCTGTACCAACAGGCATTACTTGCGTTGGGGCGTGATGGTCTCCAGCGTCGTGGTTGAGGTGGCCCAACAGCAATATCGCGATGGAGACACCAACCTCATTCAGATAGTCGGGGGCAAAGATCGCATTGTCTGTGTGAGGGGTGGTCAGTCGAGGTCCAAAGTGCCCTCCCTCTGGGTTGATCAATCGGCTGTTTGCGATCACACCAACGACGAGACTCTCTTCCGATTGAGCTTGTGCCATTCCTGAATGGGCAGAGTAAGGAGCCAATGCCACGAAGTTGCCAAATGAAAAATCGATCGCTTGTGGTGGGTTTGCTCGCTCACTCGCATCATAAATACGCACATGATACAACAAGTGCGATTCCGAACTTACGATCTTACCCAACGCCATCGTCATTTTTTTATTCCTTCCTGCTTGCTTTGAGGCTTGTTCGCGTTTTGAAGTGGGGAAATGCTTCTTCCGGGCTACCTCCTTTTTCCTGCTTGTTTGAGTTTTGAAGTGGGGAAATGTTTCTTCCGGGTTACCTTCTTTTTCCTGCTTGTTCGCGTTTTGAAGTGGGGTAGATGTTTCTTCCGAGCTACCTTCTTCTCTGCTTGCTTGAGTTTTGAAGTGGGGCTGATGTTTCTTCCGGGTT
>JALTMC010000612.1 GCA_027005175.1 Myxococcales bacterium | reverse complement strand
GAAATAATCCAGCCAAGCTTCCACCCACACATGCTCCATTTTGATCGTCTTGGGTTTACCACCGCTGAAGTGAGTGACTGCTGGAATGCCTGCCTCCCGAAGCCAAGGCCCTTCCAACCGCTGTGCCACTGTCTTTGTCGAAACGGCCAACCCAGTTGCTCCATAGCTCAAGTCCACCAACCTCTTTTTTGATAAAAAGCCACAAATTTACGAAAATCAATGCCGCTTGGTATCGAAAACCATTGTGTTACAGCAAAAGAAAAAAAAAGTGTAGACACAAATAACCAAGAAGCCCCAAAACACATCAATAGAATCGCAAAACAGCATATCGTGGCATTGATAACTAAGCGGAAGATACAAAGTGCCATGTAAAGAGGTTGAGGAGGTACTCTTTCTGGAACAAACAATAGGAGACTGTAAATCCACCAATGATACCCTTGCACAGTGAAAGTAAACAGGTGTATAAGGCCAATGGCAGATAACCATACAGCCAGTGATTCAACCAAGCTGGAAGGTATTTGACTTGATGGCACGAAAAAGCCGAATGCAAAGACGAATGGTGCAGTTCCCACAGGCATCAAGATCCACCAAAAAAGAAGACTCTTTCTCCCCTGCTCGTTCAGGTGATCTCTCACAAATGATTCTTCTAAGGTCGGTCGGTAAAGAATACTCACAAGGTTTTCTCCAAAGTTTCGTGTCTTTGATAATACATTTGCTTTGCTCAAGTGTCTTACTGGAATTCTTGAAAGATAGCGTTTATAACTTATAGAGAATCAACTTTATATCTATCTAGGGTATCTCGTTTTGTATGAATAGGGGATGGCAAGCAGATATTGTGCCAGGAAGTAAACATAGAAGGGCATGTAAACCCAAGCCCTCGTTCCCAAATGATACAGAATCTGAGTTCCAGACATCCCACAAAGACAAAGAAAGGCGATATTCTCAGCAAAAGAATTTTTAGTACTTCTCTGTCTGAACTTTTTGGGAAAGAGAAAAAACTGTACATATAGAAGAAAGAGAAGAGATGCAGCCAAGAGGCATATTTCTGTAGTTAACGATGTATTGGCGATACTAGGAGGGCCAAAAATGGAAAGAAGTGGCATGTCTAAAGTGAACAAAAACAGCCCAAAGCTCCAAAGCCGCCATAAATTTCCAGAAGAGAAATTTTTTGTCATCTTTATAAACCCTCTGATTTGTTGTGAACTATGATCTTAAGACACGCTTGAATTTCAAGATTCCAAAAATAAGTTTTGTGACAAAGAACATAGTAACCACTACCATCGGTATCGCAGTGAGACCAAACACACTCATTAAAAAAGTTACTATTGTCGTAAGAAAAGAGGCAATTGCCAGACCTGCAATGAGGCCATCCACTGTATCACCACCAATGGCAATAGTTACAGCATGAATGGTCTTTGCAACCAAAGCCAAAGTACCTGCAACAGCAAGTAAAATCCAAAAGCTAGGCGCAATGGCAGCAATACCAATTTTAGCAACTAGTAAAGCTGTAATACTTGCGAGGTATGCAAAGGAGTAGAATAAGAAATTTGCTATGGGCTGTATGAATTTATTAAGGAAATCATTATTTAGTGATTTCGCTGATGGTAGCTTAGTATTGCAAGTTGTTTTGTTAGAAAATGCCTTGCATAAGCCTGCAGGAGAGAGTCCCCCAGCCATACCGCCACTGATTCGGTAGGCTGCGGCTCCTGTCAGTTCATCTTGTATCACATAACCAACACCCTCCCAACCATCTTTACGTACCTCTTTCTGTGGTGTAAGTACATTTTTTCCAGCAGCAACTGCGTTTTTATACTCATTGATGGTTTCGAGTGGCAACGACAGCTTTGGCCAGATCGAGGCGGCATTTTTCTTAGTGATGGAGTAGATAGGTATGCCTTGCTGTGCGGCATATCGCAGCACATGTATTGATGAGATTCCTCGATTCGCATCAATGTATTGGCCTCCATTCATCATCTCCCATACGGTTGCTTCCCAAGCCGACGACTGCATACCCAGGGCTCTTTGTAACTGGCGCTCCTTGTCCCTATCTTTTGTCACAGAAATCGTGGTTTGGTGGATGAAGTCCATATCCGTAGCAAAGCCAGCAGGGCTTATCGTCAGGGGTGTGTTCAGGAATCCTGACAAGTGTGTGGTTTGCTTCATCGAGAATAATCCCAGTGAAGGTAGTCTCGTGCTCAATATCCTCATTTGGTGACTCATCACAAAGGCGCTGCTGTCTTGTATGGACCAATATAGCAACCCCACCGTGTGGAGCAAGGCCCCAAACACTTTTTCTCGAGTGAACCCTGCATATTTCTTATCCTTGACCTGCTTTTGAAGTTCCTTGGACTGTTTTTCGATCTGTTGGAGCATCTCCTGTGAAATGCTTGCTGGGTTGAGGGCTACTGCTTGGTATTCACCTGCTAGGATGTAGTTTTGCACCGCTCTATCAAACAGTGGGCCACGCATTCGTAGTCCGAGTCGGTTCTGCCAACCTAGCCTTGTGAACTTGCCTTTCGCAACTTCCTTGCCATCCAACAACAAACTCGGTTGTGTCTGTAAAATGGCTGGAAGTGCTGAGGGGTATGTGATCTCCACTTCCTTGTTGGGCAGTGTCTTCACTTTGGGTAGGTACTGCTTCAATAACTTCACATCGGCGGGTGTTGCAGCGTTGTAGGCCAACGATAGCTTCTTTCCACATAGCTCTGGTAGGCTGATCTTGTAGGTGAAGTCGGGTGTTCCGCCTCCTGAGCCTCCATACGGGCCTGCTCTGGCGACCTTGGTGGTCAGGCTGAGTTCCAAGTAGTAGCGCACCTTGTCAGGTAATTCTGCGGCACGGGTTCCTTCCACTGTTACTTTGTAAGGGTTGCCTTCTCCCAACACACCTGTGGGAAATGGTACGATCGTTTTTGTTCCCAGCAACTTTGCGATGTCCAGCTTTTGCGACTTTGCTGATGTTTCGGCTTTGGCCTGGGCTTTCTTGAGTAGCGCCTCCAAGCCTTTGATGTCAGGTGCTTTGAGCAACTCTCCCAAGGGTCCGGTTTTGGCAGAAGCGAGGGACTTCTTTGTGGTGTCTTGGAGTGTTTTGTCGTCGAGTCCTGCGAGCTTTTTGATGTCGGTACCTTGGGTATAGGTATGTTGTTTATAGGTAGCATCCAACGGTACCCAGGTGTCGCCTTCTTTGTGAATCCTGCCGCGTGAGGGGAAATAATCCAGCCAAGCTTCCACCCACACATGCTCCATTTTGATCGTCTTGGGTTTACCACCGCTGAAGTGAGTGACTGCTGGAATGCCTCCCGAAGCCAAGGCCCTTCCAACAGCTGTGCCGCTGTCTTTGTCGAAACGGCCAACCCAGTTACGGGCTTTTTCGATGGGTATTTCGATGGTGCCAAAGACATAATGAGCCGCGATCTTCTGAGATCGCAGCAGTGCGATCAAGAGTGATGCGGTGTCAAAGGCATTGCATCGTCGGGTCTGGCGACAATAGTCAGCACCCTGGATCGAGCCGTAGGTAGGGTGGAACTCGACATTGTTGTAGACCCAGCGAAAGATCTCCACGGGTGTCT
>JALTMC010000611.1:8729-13175 GCA_027005175.1 Myxococcales bacterium | reverse complement strand
TCCCACATCAATGATGGGATGAAAAGATAAAGAACAACTTGAAATTAGGAGTGAAACAATGTTTGGAATCGGAACCGTCGGTCGTATGTTTGGTTTTGACATGGGAAACACCGTCAACAACGTAACCTCTAAGCTTTTTGGCAACAGCATTGCAGGAAAAGGATTGGGTGCGGTAGCAGGTGGTTTGACCGCAGCATTTACGGGCGATCCCATTGGTGTCTTCCAACAAGCAGGTAAGCTCTTTGGAAGCATCACCCAAGGTCTCGGTAGCTTGTTCAAGCCCCAAGGTCAGAACCTCAGCGCAGGTCGCTTCCCCCAAATGCCCGGTATGGGTGGTATGGGTGCGATGGGTGGCGGAATGGGTCTCGGTTTCCCCGGCGGCGGAATGGGCCGAATGGGCGGAATCGGTGGAATGATGGGTGGCGGAATGATGGGCGGAATGCCTGGCATGGGCGGAAACTCCAGCCTGGGTGCAGCCGGTAGCGCGTTGGGCCAAATGGGTCAACTCCGCAACCAAATGAACGCAATCCAAAACAGCAACATGAGCCCCGAGCAAAAGCAATTTGCCATGATGCAGCTTCAGCAGAAGATGCAGTCTGTAACCCAGATGCTTCAAATGATCTCCAAGATCATGCAAAACCAGCACAACGTCGCTATGGCTGTGATCAATAACTTGCCCTCACGCTAATCCTAGCTGGTTCGGCAACGTCACTCAAGCTTGCCCTCACGCTAATCCTAGCTGGTTTGGCAATGTTCCTCAAAAAGCCCCTGTCTTCAAGACAGGGGCTTTTTTGTTTTCGTTTTGTATATTTCTTCGATGAGTTGTTCGAACTTCTTATATACTTTGTTTCGTCGGACTTTTTGTGTGGCAGTGAGTTCACCATCATCTTGGTTGAGTTCCTTGGGAAGGATTCGGAAGGAGCGAACCGATTCGACTTGTGCGAGGAGATCGTTGGCTTTGTGGATCTCATCACCGATGAGTTGAACGACATCGGGTTTGTCTGCTAGATCGGGGTAGGATGTGTAGGGAATTCTTCGTCGAGTTGCCCAATCTCCGACGGTGTCATATTCGATCTGTACAAGGGCGGAAATGAATTTACGTTGGTCTCCTATGGCAATGGCTTCTTTGATATAAGGGCTAGTTTTTAGAGCATTTTCAATTTTTTCAGGCGATAGGTTCTTACCACCTGATGTAATGATGATTTCTTTCTTTCGTCCAGTGATCGTTAGGAATCCATCTTCATCGATGGAGCCGATATCACCGGTGTGAAGCCAGCCTTCCTGGTCGATGGTTTGGGCTGTGGCCTCTGGGTTGTGAAGATAACCACAGAAGACCAAAGGACCTCCAATTAAGATCTCACCATCGTCGGCAAGTTTGCATTCCACATGGGGAAGAGCTTGTCCAACCTTACCGATCTGAATGTTCTCAGGGCGGTTGAAGTGGCTCACTCCACCACACTCGGTTTGGCCAAATCCTTCGATAATTCGCACACCAATGCTATGAAACCAGATCAACAAGTTGGGTGAGATCGGTGCAGCACCAGAGAAAGCGAGACGGCATCGACGCAATCCCAAACGTTCTTGTAGGGCTCGAAAGATGAGAAGGTCGGCGAGCCACCAACGAATTTTGTTCCAAGTACTGAGCTTGTGTCCTGGTTTTAACTTGTGTTCGGCTATTTGTTGGCCCCATCGAACAAAGATTTGATACAGCATGCGTTTGAGCCAAGAGGAGTCTCGCATCTTGACGTCTACATTGGCGTTGATCTTTTCCCAAATACGCGGAACACCAAGGAATATCGTGGGAGAGACTTCTCGTAGATCGTCTTGTACGGTGTAGATAGACTCTCCAAAGTGAACGATCCCACCTGTGGTCAGAGGTAAGAAGACACTGAATATCTTTTCAGCAACATGACACAAGGGTAGGTAAGAGAGGACTGTGTCGTTTTCAGTGACACCGAGTTCGCGGGCTGTGCCTTCTGCGATAGGCAGAACATTCGCGCTGGAGATTAAGGCACCTTTGGGGGGTCCTGTGGTGCCAGAGGTATAAACCACCATAGAAGCCTCTGTTGGATCGCGCTCAAGTAACCGATCCAGAAAGGCAGTGGGTTGTTCTGTGAGCTTTGCGAGACCTTGTTTGAGAAAATCTTCCCAATGAATGATGCGAGCATCCGTGTAGTTTCGGGTTCCTCTTGGATCAAACAGTACAATTTCTTTAAGGTGAGGGGTCTCTTCTGCGACTTCAATGACCTTGTCGATTTGCTCTTGGTCCTCACAGAATACGATCGGGCTCTGACTGTGGTTTAAAACATAAGCGACATCCGCAGGTGGGTTGGTTTGATAGATGCCTACACTGCGCGCGCCAATACCCTGCGCTCCGAGATCGACGTACAACCATTCGGGTCGGTTATCACTGAGGATAGCGATGCTATCACCGGGCTTGATACCATGATGATGAAGCATCAATCCCACAGCGGCGATGTGCTGGTAGTACTGTGCCCAAGTGTACTCTTTCCAAATCCCTCTCTCTTTTTCGCGCAAAGCGACTCGTTGGGGAAAATGGTGGGCCCAGTCCAGCACTCGACCTGTAAGGGTCTTCCGCAGTGTCTTCAACGTCGAATCATCAAGAGAAGGTAGTGCTGGGTTCATGAAAAAAGCATCCTCAAGCTTCAACACCTGTATAGGCCAATTTGACCTGTGGGTTATTCCGGATCTCCTCGGGAGGGCCTTCTGCGATTTTTACACCAAAGTCGAGCACTGCGATTTGCTCTGCAAGATCGAGAACAAAGCCCAGCTCATGTTCGATGAGGATCTGGGTGATGTGGAGTTCTTCTTTGATGTCGAGAAGGTAACGTGCTAGATCCTCCGTCTCTTCTTGATTGAGACCTGCTGCCGGTTCATCCAACAACAGCAGGGTTGGTTCTGTGGCCAAAGCGCGACCCAACTCCACACGCTTTCGGATACCATAAGGCAAGATCCCAATGGGCATAGGGCGATAGCGTTCGAGATCGAGGAAGTCGATGATCTCTTCGATCTTTTCTCGATGCTGAACCTCGGCTTGGCGAGTCTTACGTGTCCAGAATAGATCCTGCCACCAGCGAGTCTGAAAGTGTTGATGACGACCGATCAGTAAGTTGTCGAGGACTGTCATATGCTCAAACAACGCCAGATTCTGGAACATCCGAGTGATGCCCATCGGGGCGATATGATGGGCTGGTTGTCTTGTGATGTCTTGCCCCTTGAAATAGATCTGTCCTTCCTGAGGCTGGTAAAATCCAGAGATACAGTTAAAGAGTGACGTTTTTCCCGCACCATTCGGACCAATGATCGCAAACAACATACTCTCTTCCAGGTGTAGCGACACATCGCGCAATGCATGTATCCCTGCAAAGGAGAGATGAATGTTGTTGATTTGTAATAGTGGTTTCACGAGTTCCTCATCAAGAGAGCCATCGACGGCGGCGGCGATATCGTTTGATGTCACGGTAGTTTCGGCGGTGATCGCCTTCGCCACCGAGATAGAATTCTTGAATGTCGCGATCCTTTTGAAGTTCGTCGGTTGGGCCATCCAGAACGATCTTTCCATTTTCCATGATGTAGCCATAGTCTGCGAGTTTGAAGGCCATGGCTGCATTTTGTTCGACGAGGAGGATGCTCACTCCAGTCTTTTGGATGGTGCGTATCATATCGGCGACTTGTGCGATGATCTGAGGTGCTAAGCCCAGGGATGGTTCGTCGAGAATCAGGAGTTTGGGGCGGGAAATCCAGGCACGCGAGATCGCCAACATCTGTTGCTCTCCCCCAGAGAGGTAGCCCGCTTGCTGTTGTCGTCGCTCTGCCAACACGGGAAACTGATCGTAGATCTGGCCCAGATCCTCACGCCATGTTTTGCCACGTCGGCTGTATGCCCCGGCTGTTAGATTTTCTTCCACTGTGAGTTCGGTGAAGATACGCCTGCCTTCCATCACCTGTGCCAATCCTTGACGCACGATCACATCGGGACTTTGACGCAACAGCTCCTTCCCTTTGAGCTTGATGGTGCCTTTGGTTGCTCGACCCTGATGGATGGGAAGTAGACCTGTGATCGCTCGCAATGTCGTGGTCTTGCCCGCTCCATTGGGACCGAGCAGAGCTACAATCTGACCTTCTTCTACGTTGAGACTCACACCTCGCAAGACCCGAACCACAGAGTGGTAAACAACTTCCAGATTGGCAACATGAAGCATGGCTCTATTTGGCTTTGTAACTGGCAGGAACAGCGTAATCTGCCACAACGTTCCAAGAGTTTTTGCTCCAGTCGGGCTTGATGATACGAGACTGCGTGGAGGTCACATAGGGGAACTTTGACAAACTGATCGGCTTGATTAACCCGTCACCATCGAAGTTCTTGATGGATTGAAGTGCTTTGAGGAGTGACGCACGTGTGACCTATCCTTGGGTGGCTTGAAT
>JALTMC010000611.1:0-8719 GCA_027005175.1 Myxococcales bacterium | reverse complement strand
GCCCGGCGCAGCATCTCGCCCTGAATCATCCCTTGGATATAGGATGCCAAGAGGTAGAAGTCAGGGGGATTCAACTTCTTACCATACTTGTTGTAGGCCGACATAAAACGCTCCATCCCCGGTAGTTTTTCTCCCCAGAAGGGCAGGCTTGAGATCAGGTAATAGTTGCGAAACAGGCGTTTCAACGACTTGACAACCCTGGCCTTGCGGAAGAATGCATCAACCCAAGTGGGGGTGTTGCCGATCCAGGTGGTGCGGCGATAGCGCAGCTTCAGAGCTGTGCCGAGAATCTTGGCTGTCGCGGAAGGCAAGGAGGTCAACAACACGTAGTTGGCTCGGGCTTTTTTGAGCTTGAGGACCACCGAAGCGAAGGAGCGATCGCGGGGAGAGAATGCGATCTCTGCCACCACTTTAACCTTGTGGTGTTTGGCTGCGGTGCGCCAGCCTTCGAGGCCATCTTGCCCATAGTCGTCTTTTTGATACACAACAGCCGCGCGAATTCTTCTTTTTCTCTTGGCTTTTTTCACAACCCAATCCATGGCACGCATCGCTTCCAGTTGATAGGATGTTGCGAGGGGGGGTGTGAATCGATGCTCGGCCATCTTCGATGACAGAGAGGCCGGGAAGGCGAGCATCTTGTCTTGGGTCAGTTGATCTCGCAATGGCAATGTGTTGGGAGTCCCAAAGCTGGTGGCAATATAAAGCACCTTGTTTTTGATCTTACCATACGCCTGGACTGACTTGCTGGGGTTGTAGCCATGGTCTTGTTCAACCAGTTTGACCTTCCAACCGGCAATCCCACCGGTAGCATTAGCGGCTGCAAAGAAGACCTTTTTTCCCACAGCATACGGCTTTCCAATCGCTGCCCCTGGGCCACTCTCGTCATTAAGTGCGCCAACATAGATTGTCTTTTTGGCTGCGTCCACTCCCACCAATTGGGGGGCTGTTATACGCTTGGCTGGTGCTGTTGTGGCACGTCGGACAGGCGTCCGACGAGGCTGAGGCTTGTCCTTCTTTTTGCAACCCAACAAACACAGGCTGGATACGAAAAAGAATACGGAGGAAACGATGATCGAGCGAGGCATGGGCTTCTCCTTGTGTCCATGGAAAAAGAGACTCACTGGCTTTTCATGACAAATAGCTCTTTGGCTGAGGTTCCGAATACCCTAGTCAGAGCCTGTCTCTGGGTCAAGTAGCGATAAGCCTCGCCCCTCCCTTTTTGAGACTTTTTTGGGCGGCGTGGGTTTGTAAGGAGGAGTTTGCTTGTACAAAAGGAAGAGTGAAATTCTGGCTCGACGGTGAAGGAAACGCAGAGGGAGGTGAGCTTGGATATTGACGAAAGCTTTCTATCTTGGTAGCTTAAACTCGGTAGGTACGGTGCAATCATAGGGGGATGCTTTATCACGACCCTTTTGATTCTTGTGGATGGATCATCTGTTTGTGTTGGTTAGGAGATCTCATGGCAGCTGGATTGTCGCGTCGCTGGATTCGTTGGACATTGTTCTTTGGTTTCTACATGTTCTTGGGGGTGGTAGCCTGTGGTGCGCCTGGTGTCTGTGATCCAAACAACGCTTGCCCTGAAGGACAAACATGCCAAAGTGGTGTGTGTAAGGTGGGTACTTGTGGAAATGGAACTTGTGAGACCACAGAGAACTGCTCCAGTTGCAGCAAAGATTGTTCCTGCAAAACAGGCGAGACCTGTCAGGCAACAAAGTGTGTGGCTGTCAAAACGTGCAAAGAAGACAAGGACTGTGGCAAGGATCGGACTTGTGACAAAGGCAGATGTGTTACCTGCAAAAAAGACCAGGATTGCAATGCAGGGGAGGTCTGTAAAAGTGGCGCGTGTGAAACGGTCTCTTCTGCTTGTAAGGCCGACAAAGACTGCAATGCCGATCAGATCTGCAAAGATGGAAAGTGTGAATTCAAAAATCCTCGTTGCAACGATGACCTGGATTGCAAGTCCAATCAGACCTGTATTCAAAACAAATGCCAGCCGAAGAAGCCAGAGTGTCAAGAAGACAAAGACTGTCCGACAGGCCAGGCTTGCGTCACCAATCAGTGCCAACGCAAAGCTACAAGTTGCAAAGTAGACAAAGACTGCAAAGCAGGCGAGACCTGTGTTAAGGAGAAGTGCGAATCCCAAAAAGCGGACTGCAAAGTAGACAAAGACTGCAAAGCAGGCGAGACCTGTGTTAAGGAGAAGTGCGAATCCCAAAAAGCGGACTGCAAAGTAGACAAAGACTGCAAGGCGGGTGAGGTTTGTAAGGCAGGTGCATGTGTGCCCAAGCCTCCAGAGTGTGATGCACAGAGACCCTGTACGGATGGAAAGGTTTGCGACAAAGGTAAGTGTGTCCCTTGTCCGAACGATTTGGCCTGTGGGGCCAACAAGATCTGTGAGAATAGCAAGTGTCAGGAGCCTGCCTGTGACAGTAAAAAACTTTGTCCCACAGGGCAGGTTTGTGAAATTGGACGCTGTGGAACTTGCAAACAGGACAAAGCCTGTGGGTCAGGTAAGATCTGTGTGAGTGACGCTTGTAAGCCGGGTTGTCGTGATGACAGCAATTGTTTGAACAACCAGAGGTGTGACGTTAAGGATAGCTCTTGTGTAGAGTGTCTGGAACGCAAAGACTGCAAAGATGGAAAGGTTTGTACCAAGAATACCTGCCAACCTTGTTCTGTTGACTCCGATTGTGGGAAGGGTCGCCTTTGTTTGCGTGGTAAGTGTACCATAGGAGATTGTCGTCAATCCACAGACTGTAACGATGCGAAAATCTGTCGAGACAACATTTGTTCTGCCTGTACCAAAGACTCTGAATGTACAGGGAAGGGCAGTATTTGTGTGGCCAGCCGATGTACACCGGGTTGCCGCTCCAATTCGGATTGCTCGGGAAACCAAGTCTGTGGGAAGAACAACCAGTGCAAGGGTTGTCAGTCCAGCTCCGAGTGTCAGAAGGGTCAGATCTGCAAGAGCAGTGCCTGTATTAAATGTACGAAGGACCTCGACTGTGGAGTCGGCCGACTGTGCCTGAATGGTGCCTGTATCTTCGGTGATTGTCATCGCTCGACAGACTGCATCAATGGTCTTGTTTGCCGACAGAATAAGTGCCTTGGATGCCAGTCCGATACAGAGTGTGTCAAGGGGCAGTTGTGTGTACAGAAGGCTTGCACCAAGGGAAATTGCAAGGTCAATATCGACTGCAAAGCCACCCGTCAGATCTGTCGGAACAACAACTGTTCGCCATGTGTGACAGACACGGATTGTGGGGCGGGAAAGCTTTGTCTCCGTGGTCAATGTGCCGATGGAAACTGTCGCAGTGCTTCGGACTGTTCGGGCGGCTTGGTTTGTAAAAAGAACAAGTGTGTCACTTGTTCTTCCAACACCGAATGCATTGTGTCTGAAGTCTGCATCAGTGGACGTTGTGGTAAGTCTCAATGCACAAAAAGTACGGACTGTACCGGAGGTCAGATCTGTCAAAACAACAAGTGTATTAATTGCCAGAAAAACAGTGATTGTGGGACAGGTAATGTGTGTCAGAGTGGTCGTTGTATTACCCCACAATGTACCCAGAGTAGGCCGTGTCTCAATGGTCAAGTTTGCAAGAATTTCACTTGTGGCAACTGTACCGGAAACAGTGATTGCCCCACAGGAGATAAGTGTCTGAATGGTCGCTGTACATCGCTTCTTACATGTGTCACTAGCATTGACTGCAAAGGGGGGCAGGTGTGTAAGAAACTGCTCTGCACCAATTGCACCTCCAACCTGGATTGTATGGCCGCACAAACTTGCCAGGCTGGTCGTTGCTTGAGTCCACCACAGTGTACCAAGAATGGCGATTGTGGAGGTGGTAAGATCTGTAAAGGCGGGAAATGTACAGACTGTACAATCAATACAGACTGTGGCTCTGGAAAAGTCTGTAAAACCGGGAACTGCGAAGTCCCTCCACAGTGCACAAAGAATAGTGAGTGTACGGGTGGTAAGATCTGCCAGAACTTCAAGTGCACCGCTTGTGTCGCCAACGTGGATTGTGATGCAGGAGCTGTTTGCCAAAGTGGAAAGTGCGTTAAATCCCAATGCTTGGCGAATAGTGATTGTACCGGAGGCCAGATCTGTAAAAGTGGGAAATGTGCAAATTGCATAAGCAACACAGACTGTGCTGCTGGCCAATCCTGCCAGAGTGGAAGCTGTATCACGATCAAGTCTTGCTCTACGAACACAGATTGTCCCAACAACCTGGTCTGTAAAAGCAGCACATGTGCAAAATGCACAGCCCATAGTGATTGTGATACGGGAAAGATCTGTCAGAGCGGAGCATGTCTTGCGGGCTGCTCCAAAAACAGTGACTGTCAAAATGGTCAGGTCTGTAAAAGCAATAAGTGTGTGGATTGTACTTCCAATAGCGATTGTACGACAGGCCAAACCTGTATTAAGGGAGAGTGTGGGGTTGTGAATCAATGCAACTCCAACAACGATTGCAAAGGTGGCTTGCTCTGCAAAAACAACAAGTGTGTGAATTGTACCTCTAACAATGAGTGCTCTACAGGTCAGGTGTGTGAGGCTGGAGGCTGTAAACTACCCGGCTGTTCAAAAGACTCAGACTGCAACGGTGGTCAGGTTTGCAAAGCCAGCAAATGCGAAGACTGTATCTCTCATGCAGAATGTTCAGGGGGCTCATGCCTGAAGGGGCGGTGCTCTTTTGGCACAACATGCAGCAAAAATAGCGACTGTAGCGGTGGATTGGTGTGCAAAAGTTCCAAATGCGTAAGTTGTACCCTGAATTCAGATTGTGCCTCTGGTCAAGTTTGCTCCATCGGACGGTGTATCCAGGGTTGCAAGGCCAACAGCGACTGCCAAAATGGTCAGGTGTGCAAGAGTGGCTTCTGTAATCCATGTGTTGCAGCAACCGATTGTGATACAGGAAAAACGTGTCAGGCCGGCTCTTGTGTGGCCAAGGCAAGCTGTACCAAAGATGCTGACTGCAAAACAGGAGAGCGCTGTGTCAATCGTGCTTGTGTTTCAAAATCGTGTACCAGCAATTCAGATTGTGTTTCTGGAGAGACTTGCGTAAGTGGTCTGTGTAAGGTGTCAACAAAAAGTTGTGCCACGGACGCTGATTGTTCCGCACCAGAGGTCTGTCTTAGCACAAAGCTCTGTGGCCCGAAACCTTCGGTCTCTTGCGCTAAAGATGCGGATTGTAAGTCCAATGAGATCTGCAAAAATAGTGTCTGTGTCCTCAAACCTTGCACCCAAAACACAGACTGTCAGACCGGTGAAACTTGTGTGTCTGGGGTGTGCAAACCCAAAAGCTGTACCAAGGACAGCGATTGTCTTATTCCTCTGGTTTGTGTTGGTGGTTCCTGCCTGCCAAAGCCCGTTAGCTGTACCAAAGACAGTGATTGTTCGAGCTCCCAGGTTTGTGTGGCTAAATCCTGTCTTCCCAAACCAACCAGCTGTCTCAAAGACAGCGATTGCTCGACAGGACTTAAGTGCTTTCTCGCCACTTGTCTTAAGCCTTGCTCCAAAAACAGTGATTGCGTCGTAGGTCAGATCTGTTCCTCCGGAAGTTGCTCCAATCCTCAGAGCTGTCAATCGGGCTCGGTGTGTCCAACAGGTCAGTCTTGTGCTGGAAATATCTGTACGAAGTCTTGTACCAGCAATTCGCAATGTACCTCTGGATTTAAATGCCTTCAAGGCTATTGTATCAACGGAGGCACCCGTTGTACTTCTGTCAGCCAGTGCTTAAGTGGTGAGGTTTGTGAGCAAGGAAGTTGTGTTGTCAAAATTACCAAGTGTACTTCCGACAGCAACTGCTCTGGCACTCAAAAGTGTGTGCGGGGCTTGTGTGAAACTCCTGTCCTTAAAGCATGTACAAAAGACAGCGATTGTCAGACTGGTGAAACGTGTTCGGGAGGCTTCTGTCGGTCGGGGGCGACCTCATGTACAAAAGACAGTGAATGCAAAAGCAACGAGAGGTGCTTGAGTCAGAAGTGTGTTGTTCCCCAATGCTTGTTTGATAGTGATTGTCCCTCGGGTCAGGTTTGTTTGAGTAATACCTGTCAGGTCCCTTCACCCAAAAACTGCCAGATCCAGGCCAACTGCTCGTCCAGTGAGTTCTGTATCGCAGGAATTTGTACCCTTGCCTGTACCAGCAACAGTCAGTGCAGCAACAACAAGAAATGTTTGCAGGGATACTGTATTCTCGCTGGAGCCTCTTGTACCAGTAACAGTTCCTGTCAGCTCGGTGAGGTTTGCTCCAACGGCTTCTGCTCTCTGAAATTACCCAAATGCTCTTCTGCCAGCGACTGCAAAGCCGGTGACAAGTGTAGCAAAGGCTTCTGTGAAATCGTCCCATGTACCAGTAATAGTGATTGTCCAACGGGCCAGAACTGTACGGTGGGTTCTTGCTCTCCAGCACCCAAAGCTTGTACTTCCAATAGCCAGTGCAACACAGGGCAAGTCTGTGTTCAACAGAAGATCTGTGCAGCCACTCCAAAAACTTGTACCGCGAACAGTGACTGCTCTGCCACTCCAGGCTCTGTGTGTACAAGTGGTCGTTGCACCATTCCTCTTACCTCTTGTTCCTCCAACTCACAATGCAGTGCAGTCCAACAATGCTTTAACACCGTATGCTTCCCTCCTGATTGACAACTCCCAAGGCAAAAGCCGACAGCTCCTGGCGACTTTGACTTATTTTTTGGGATGACGCTTTTGGATCGCAGGAGTTGCAAAGCCTCTTTCATGGTATCAGGTGACTCTTGACAAGCAGCAAAACAACTTGGAATTTCCGAGCGTAAGGTTGCAAAGCCTCTTTCATGGTATCAGGTGACTCTTGGCCTGTCTTTTTGACCTGGTCCGGATGACTTATCGAGTGGTTGATCTAACTTTCATGGTATCGGGTGACTCTTGGCCTGTCTTTTGGGATGACACTTTTGATTTTGGATAATACTTTTGACTCATTATCGTACATGTAGTTTGTGTGAGGCGAATTGTGGGCTAGAGATAGAACATGATGGGCAGGAGATCTTATCGATTCGGGGCAATCCACAGGATGTCTTGAGCCAAGGATATCTCTGTCCGAAAGCAACGGCTCTCAAAGACTTGCACAATGATCCCGATCGCTTACGACAGCCGATGCGACGAGTGGGTGACGAGTGGGTCCCTGTGTCGTGGGAGGAGGCGTTGGAAGAGGCGGCGACTCGTCTCCATCAAATCCAGGAAGAGCACGGTCGAGACGCAGTGGCCTTGTACTTGGGTAACCCCAATGTCCACAACTATGCCAACTTGCTGGCGATGACATTCTTTCACGAAGCGCTTGATTCGGGCTCTCGGTTTGCGGCAACATCTGTGGATCAGTTGCCTTCTATGTTCGCGGCCTTTCAGATGTTTGGACACCAGCTCTTGTTGCCGATTCCCGACATCGATCACACAGACCTGATGATCATTGTGGGTGGCAACCCTGTTGTGTCCAATGGTAGCATCATGACCGCTCCCAATATGCGGGGCCGCTTAAAAGCTATCCAAAAGCGCGGTGGGTCTGTTGTTGTGATTGACCCACGTCGAACAGAGACCGCACAACGGGCCGATGAACACCTCTGGATTCGACCGGGCTCTGATGCTCTCTTGTTTCTATCGATGCTGCATATCCTGTTTGCGGAAGATCTGGTTGCGCCCGGAACATGGACTTCATACACTGTGGGTATCGAAGCGATTGAAGCCATCGCCCGTCGCTTTCCACCCGAACGTATCGCAGACATCGTTGGTATCTCTACCGATACGATTCGTCGTTTAACTCGCACATATGCTCAGACACCTCGGGCCGTTTTGTACGGTAGGATGGGAGTTTGTGCGCAGGCATACGGTGGCTTAAATGCGTGGCTCATCAATGTCATCAATCTTGTCACGGGGCATCTTGATCAACGCGGTGGTGTGATGTTCACACAACCTGCTATCGACTTGCTTGTGATCGCTTCGATGTTGGGGGAAACAGGTCAGTTTGCTTCACGGCGAAGTCGGGTGCGTGGTCTTCCAGAGTTTAGCGGAGAGCTACCTGCTGCCGTCCTCAATGAAGAGATGGAGACTCCTGGAGAGGGGCAGATTCGGGCTTTAATGACTGTGGCAGGAAACCCTGTATTATCGACACCCAATGGTCAACGTCTGGCACAAAACTTAGAGAAGCTCGACTTTATTGTGGCCTTAGACCCGTGTATTACTGCCACAACTCGACATGCTCACTTGATCTTTCCACCTCCCTCTCCACTGGAACGTGACCACTTTGCGCTCGTATTTCATGCACTCGCTGTACGAAATACGATTAAGTACGATGAGCCCCTGTTTCCTGCGTCTTCGGAGACTCCTCATGATTGGGAGACCTTGCTGGCTCTGGGGCTGCGTCTCAACCAGAAACGCAAGGGCTGGCGGGCGCGATGGCAGTCTTTTCAATTGGGCTTCTTACGGCGCTTCGGGATGCGTCGTATTCTCACCGTATTGTTGTGGATTGGGCGTCACGGTCCTCTGCGGAATTGGAAGAGCCGCCTGACGATGCGACGCCTTCGGAAGAACTCACATGGTATTGATCTGGGACCTCTTCAGCCGTGCTTGCCTCAGCGTCTCTTTACATCCGACAAGAAGATTCACGTCGCTCCTGATGTGTTAGTCAACGATGTTGATCGTCTGGAACAAGACCTGGAGCGTGGGGATTTTGTGTTGGGGTCAACGTTGTTG
>JALTMC010000610.1 GCA_027005175.1 Myxococcales bacterium | reverse complement strand
ACTCGTAGGGATATGATGGTTCATCGAACAGAAAAGCAGCTACTCGTAGGGATATGATGGTTCATCGAACAGAAAAGCAGGGGGCTCTTCCATCGGGGGTTCTTCCATCGGAGGTCCTTCATGGTACGATTCTTCGGGCACTTCAGGGGGTAAAGGTGACTCTGGTGCTGGAGTAACTTTGGGTGCCGGAGAAGTGGATGATGGCTCTGGTTTCTCCAAAGCAGTCGGTGATGCCTCTGGTTTCTCCAAAGCAGTCGATTTTTGATACGATGGCTGGATATGATGTTGCCGCCAGGTTTTAAATCGATTCCGAGATTGAGTTTGTAGATGCTTGTCGCTAAGATCTGCGAACTCAAGGATATTCTGATATTCTAGCATCCAGGAGAACATCGAAAGGACGTCAGAGGGGTGTGGGTGAAGAACGAACAGATCCGTGACATTGGGCAACACAAGGGGCTGCCAGGAGATAATGATGGGATGCAAGACAAGAGAGCAAGGCCAAATCGCATGAGGCATAAAGCTGGAAGTTTCAAACTGCCAGAGGTGTTGCTCTACCCGGGCAGCTTGGTTGGCATCAGAGACCCAGATCAGGCATCGTGCGCCCGAAGTAATCGCAACAGAGACCTCTTCCCCGAGATGCTGAAACTTGTCATCGTGAGAAGCAACTGCCAAGAATCGGACGTGTGGTGTTTCTTTCCTCAAAATCGTTCGAGATGTTCGTAGAAAAGAACCATTGTCAGGCAATGAAACTCCCGATCGGAGCTTTGGACAACGACTTTGTCCACGAGACGAAGGTGGTCATTTCGACGCAACCATCGGGTCACATTCGCGCCAAGCTCTTCTCGTTCTTTTGCTTTGGTCGCCGAAAAAACTTTCACACCAGTAAACATCAACCCACCTCATCAACCAAGTTACCGCAGTTGGAATCACGAAAGATGACAACCATGGCAATCTGAGTCAAACCGCCGCAGTGGCGTGATGAATCCAACACGCCTGCTATCTCTTCATTCCTTAATCGGCTTTAGCATCTATCGTTCTTTTTTGTCAACCCAGAAATTAAGGGTTTGACTTCGCAAAGAGTTTGTGTTTGTAGGAGAGTGGCAAGAGATAGGATTAAAAGCGATCACTCCTGTGTTTCCTCCATAAGACACATTGATCATACAATCAAAGAGATTCCCCCCAAAAAGGAGTTACCGAAGTGCTTATCGATCTACACGTGCAATCCAATTATTCACGCCAAGGGGTGCTGG
Source organism: Myxococcales bacterium (assembly GCA_027005175.1). Classification (GTDB taxonomy): domain Bacteria; phylum Myxococcota_C; class UBA6777; order UBA6777; family UBA6777; genus M3003. Next base: position 2,328 of record JALTMC010000610.1, on the reverse strand, counting down.
AGCCCGAAGAAATCATCTTACGCGCCAAGACCATTGGCCTGGATGGTCTTTGTTTTACAGAGGACCAGCCCATCACGGATTGGGACTCGTTGGCAAAGCTGGCCAAGGTCCATGAGTTTGCCATCTTTGCAGGTCGCTCGCTCGTTACAGAGGTAGGGCATCTGTTGTTCTACCCCACAGATGTTGCACATGTCACAAAACCCAACGCCTTCCCTTCAAACAAAGACTCTTCCACACCCCTGTCGTTTGAAGAAGTCGCCGCACGCTCCAAAGAGTTGGGAGGCGTCCTCGCAGCTGCACATCCTTACAAACTAAAGATCGATCACCCCATGGGAGACAAGATCTTTCAATTGGAGGGTCTCAATGCGCTGGAAGTGCGCAATGGTCAGTGCAAGTCTCTGGTGAATGACTTTGCCTTGGAAGCATCCTTTCACCTCAAACTGGCTGGCATCGCAGGCAGCAACACCTGCACCGATCTCAACGCGCTGGGCACTGCCGCGAGCCTGTTTGTCAGCGAAATCGCGACCCAAAAAGAGTTGGTTGATGCCCTTCAGGCAGGCAATCTCTGGCCCGCGACCTTGACTGATGATGTGAAGTTCCGACCCAAGCCCTCCACAGGTGGACGTGATGATCGCAGGGGTGGACCGCCGCGTGGTGGCCGTGGTGGCCCCCGTGGTGGCCGTGGCGGAGATCGCCGCGACCGTCGCTAAATTGATGGACACAAAACAGTTCCGTGCCTTTGCCCACCAGGTCGTCGATTGGATGGCTGATTATCTCGAAGATAATGAACAGCTACCTGTCTTTCCGGATATCCAACCGGGAGACATTCGCCAACAAATACCACCCTCCCCGCCCAGCCAAGGGGAAGATTTCAAACATATCCTTGAAGACTTCCAACGCCTGATCGTTCCCGGCATGACCCACTGGAATCACCCGGGTTGGTTTGCCTACTTTCCCGCCAATCACAGCCCCCCCTCGGTGCTCGCAGAGATGCTCACCGCTGCCATGGGCGCACAGTGTATGTCATGGCAGACATCACCCGCCGCCACAGAGCTAGAACAGGTTGTTCTCGACTGGTTGCGTCAGATGTTGAAGCTTGACGATCCCTGGGTTGGCTGTATTCAAGACACAGCCTCATCCTCAACCCTCGTCGCGCTGCTCTCTGCCCGAGAACGCATCACAGAGCACCTCTTTGGACAACAAGGAAGTGCCGCTCCAGATGCCAACCGACTCGTCGTATACGCATCAACCGAGGCTCACTCCTCCATCGACAAAGCCGTGAAACTCTCTGGGATTGGACTCGAACAGCTTCGCAAGATCCCTGTCGACAAAGATTTTGCGATGAGACCCGAGGCCCTTGCCGCTTCGATTCAACAAGACATCAAAGCGGGCCTCCGCCCCACCTGTGTGATCGCAACGGTAGGCACAACATCTTCCACTGCTATCGATCCTCTTCAGGCCATCGGCTCGATCTGCCAAGCCCACAACATCTGGCTTCATGTCGATGCTGCCTACGGTGGCTCCGCCGCCATGCTTCCGGAGATGCGCTATATCCTGAATGGTATCGAAGCGGCAGACAGTCTCGTATTCAACCCACACAAGTGGATGCTCACCAACTTCGACTGCTCTGCCTACTTTGTGCGCGATATTGACACCTTGTTGCGCACCTTTCGCAGCGATCCTGAATACCTGAAAACGTCGTATGACCCACAAGTCGTAAACTTTCGCGACTGGGGAATCCCACTTGGGCGACGATTTCGTGCCCTCAAGCTGTGGTTTGTTTTGCGCTCTTACGGTGTCGAGGGCCTGCAACAATTTCTCCGCAAACACATATCATGGGCACAAGAACTCACCATGTGGGTGAATCAATCCCCAAACTTCGAATGCCTGGCTCCTGCTCCCTTCGCACTCGTCTGTTTGCGTTACCATCCACCCCACCTTGATGAAGATGATCCACAACTCGACACACTCAACCAACGCATACTCACAACCATCAATGAGCGAGGTCGCTTTCACCTCACCCACACCCGGCTCAACAACCAATACACCATCCGTGTCTCCATCGGCCAACGCAAGACCACCCTCGAACACGTCAAAGCCCTCTGGCAAGAGCTTCAAGACGTTGCTGAAGCACTCCCTCTCCCCTAAACCTTGTCCTGGTTCATGATCCTGGAATGCCTGTCACTGTGCCCTTCTCGGCAAGCGACAATTCCGTCGCAATGACTTATCCAGGCTCGTGAGCCTGGAATGCCTGTCACCAGCCTATGATTGTAACAAGCCCACGAGATGCGGAATTTGGCCTGCACACCTTGGAATGAATCCCAAGGC
>JALTMC010000609.1 GCA_027005175.1 Myxococcales bacterium | reverse complement strand
GCTATCTTGAGTTGAGGGGTGTCTGGATCGTCGGACTCGACCACCAGTTCCCCCTTGTCATCCTTGCCGTCGGCTGGAGTAAATTTGACCAACAGATCAAGCTTCTGTCCTGGACCCAAGATCTGAGCGGAGGGGGGAGGCAAGAAAAAAGAGAACTCTTTGCTGGTTGTGGGGGAGAATCCAGCACGCTTGTAGGTACAAGGTCGATTGCCTTGATTCACAATCGCGACTTGCTTGCGTTGACCCCGCGTAAAATGCAGTTGGGTTGGTACTGCGACAAGGTTGCAGCCTTGTGCTTTACCTTCCAGCTCAACCTTTACCTCTGGAGAGTCCGGGTCATTGCTGGCAATCTTTACGGTTCCCGTGTCATCCTTGACGTCTGTGGAGTTGTACTGAACCTCGATCTTCTTTGACTTCTCAGGCTCAATCGACAGTGGAAATGTCGGTAGTGTCGGCAGATCAAAATCCTGACTCGTGCCACTACCCAATGTAATGCCCGTTACATCTAAGGTTGTTGTTCCTCTGTTGAAAATCTCAAATGTCTTTGTCTCTTTTGTGCCAACAGCGGTGGTATCAAAGACGAGCTTTAGCGGCTTTACCTGAATATCTGGGGCTGCGAGCTTACCCACCAATCGCACCGGATAATTGGCTGTTGTTTTGGTGTTGTTACGCAGTCGTAGAGTTTCATCCGCCAATGGCTTTTTGGGTGAATAAGAGATCTTGATGGTTACGGACTTACCGGGGTTTACATCCAATGGAAACGCCAGATTGCTTTCCACCTTAAACTCTTTTTCACTATTCTTTTCAAAGTCGGCACTGAAGAGTTGAAGAACTGCCGAGCCTTTGTTGGTTATCGTAACTGTTTTGGTTGACTTTTCATTCGGTCTGACGGCACCAAATTCTACCGGATTCGGCAGTGCTGAGATATCGGCCGACAACTCTGTAGAGCGTAAGTTTATCTTGAAAAGTCCCGTTGGGTCTGAGTTCTTTGCGTTGCTGATGGTCTTGATATAACCCTTGGCACGACCCGCTCGTTTGGGTTCATAGCGAATTCGTAGTGAGATGGTTTTTCCCGCTTCAATCACTAAAGGTAGTTCTTTTTGAGTGAGCAGCTTAAAGGGATTGCCTGCTGTCTCATTCACAACAGACAGCTCTGTGAGCTTGAGTTCTCCTCGCCCAACGTTTTTGATAATCATCTCACGGGTCAGTTTGTTTCCAATGGGAATCGATTCAAAGATCAAGCTTTTGGGGATGGATTGAATCTCTGCGTCTGTCGAGAGAGATACATTTTCGTTGCAATTGCAACCCTGGAGTAGGGTCACACCCGTCATGAAGGCAATCACAACAAATATTCCAAAGCGCCGCAGGAATCGCAGTTTTTGTCTCATAAGCTCACACCTTTACACATAAACACACCCATGTCATAAACACACCCATGTCATAAACACACGCTCACGCCTTTACACATAAACACACCCACACTTTACTGTCCATTTGAGATTCCCCCTCGAACCAAGCTTTGGGAATACCATTGGGTCAAGGCTTCACAGACCATTGCTGTTCAAAACCGCTCTTTCGGACCTTGACATGTCGAGCTTAAGTGTATAGCAGATAAGGCCAAATCGCGCAAGGGCAGCGACCGCAATGGATGGGGCAACCCCTGAGAGAGAATAGGAGCCTCACTATTCTGGGGTTCGTTCAGATGGTGCGACCAGTCAGAGAGAAACCATGCAACACTTTTGGGCAGACCCGCAGGTCTGTCCCTACTCAGAACCGGAACGATTCTCGACATGATAGGGGCGACCCATAGGGTCGCCCAGCATTCGATCTGTTGCATTTCAGCACCTCTCTCACCCGATCGGTTTGAACGGACCCTTATTCTGAGAGCTCCCCCATAAAATACGTGAACGCTGGATACAACCAAGTAACAAAAGAACAAGCCACCACAATGAGCCTCCATAGTCGCGATGGTTTTGACAGCCGCAACCGCTGGGAGGCAGACCCTCTGGAGGGTTGTAGCCCTGTTCATTGGCCAGTTTGCCCTCTTTGGTCTCATTCTCTATCTGTTCTTTGGTTTTTCGATCGCTGCGAGTCCCGTTAGCATCAGACCCTGCATCAACAATAGACCCTAAAGGTTCGGTAGGTTCGGTAGGTTCGGTAGGTTCGGTAGGTTCGGTAGGTTCGGTAGAAGAGCATCGAAGCAAAGCAAGCTTCCCCAATACCACATTCTGGCCACCGGTGGCCATGATAAATTCTTGTCCTCCCATGGTAGAAAGAGCACCATGGATGGGAAGCCCTGCGGCAACAAGCTGGAATGAACCGTCTTTGACATTCGCAACATATAGTTTTTTTTCGGTGCGGTCGGAGACCAAAATCCGGTGTTCAAGCAACGCCAACCCGGATGCTTCGCCTTGGAGTGTGCCAGCGATACTTTTGGGTAAAGCACCTTTTTTTTCTACACGGTAAAGCTTACCATCACCACGATCAAGAACATAGAGAAGCTTTTGTTGGACATCGTAAGCGAGGGCGACAGGCTGCTGTAGCCTGTTTGTGTAGGTACTGAGTCTATTGTTTTTGTCCAGGTAGAAAATAGTTCCATTCCCACTGCTGGCAATAAATAGCCCACCTTTGGAGTCTAAAGCAAAAGCCAGGGGTTGTTGAAGGCCATCCTGGTCGTTGATCATTATTTTTTTCCTGCCTTTCGTATCGATCATTACGACACGGTGTACTGATGCTTCAGCCACAAAAAGTTTGCCTTTGGTATCCTCGATGACAGCCTGCGGATCGGTGAGGTCTTTTGCGACCTCTTGTTCTTTGCTGACAGAACCTTTTGCATCGAAACTGAGTCGAGAAATGGTTCCGTCGTTGGGATGTGTCAAAAGGATTGTGTTCTGCTTACCTGTTGCCACGCTCGTACTCCGCGTGCTTTGCGTCTTGTGTACAAGACTTGACTGAAGCACCATAAGGCCACGGCTTAGTAACACTGTAATACTGTGGTTGGCTCTATCCTTTTCTCGCGTCGCTACAGCTTCAATGGTAGTGCTACAAGTATTTAGGTTGAGATGTTTAAGTTGGAAGGATGACAGGCTCGCAGAGTTACCAGAGACCTGTGCTTTCTTTTGATGGATGGTCACTTCTGCATCACCATCAGACACAGTACCAGACACAGACAGCACAGGTACAACGAGGCTTGCCTTATCCTTAGGAGAGAGAATAGCAACCGAGAGAGGTGGTCGTTTGACGACCTTCTTGATCTGTAGATAAGCCACATCCAGTGGGATCTCTTTTTTATTTAACTTGGTTGAAAGAACAGCGGTATACGAGCCTTCGGAAAGACCTGTTGTATCGTAAGATTTGGTAAACGTTGAAGCGGTGTTGAGAGCTATGGAGACCTTCTCTACAAATTTCTTTTTCTCCTTCTGGTCAGCATCAGAGATGAGTTTAATATAGATCTCGTGGTTCTTGAATGGTTGATTGCCCACATTGAGTACTTCAGCATCAAGTTTCACAGTATCGCCAAGTTTGACAAGGGCAGGTTTGAGTTTCAAGGTACCGAGAATACCGGAGCCACTATCTTTTGCATTGAGAATAGAAAATTTCACAGAGGTTGTTGTTATCTGCTTGCCTAGATAGAAAACGGTAAGTACTGCGGTATACACTCCTGGTGCCGTGTTTGCAGTGTTCCATTGTGACTGTTTTTCATGAAAGAGTCCAAGAAAAAGGTGTGGGATCGTATAGTTAAAGGCAGCTACTGGTTTTTTTTGCGGATTGCGGACCTGTACAGCTACCTTTACATTGCGATAAGGGTGGTTCACACTTTTATTATAAATGCGACTGGTGAACACTACTGAGGTACGGGCAGGGTAGGCCAAGCGATCTGTGGTAAAGGTTGCTGCTGCCTGTAGGTTTGGTGCAATTATAAAGCTTGCCCGCGCATCTGCGATAGGCAGTCTTCCTTCCGACAATGATACGCGTACTTGGTAGTCATCAGACTGTGTTGTGCCAGTATTCCAGAGGTAAGAAAGGCGCAATGTCGGTCGAAGTTGGGGCTGACCAACACGAGCTTCAAGTTGAGCAGTTGGGGGTGCGATTACCAGGCCAAGAAAATTCTCTTTGGAGGTGGTAAATACTGTGGGTGTAGCAAAGCTGGGTGTAGCAAAGTTGGACGTACCAGTACCACGCATCCACAGCAGTTTTTTATCGTGATATGGAGTCTGCTTTTGGAAGAGGGTTGCAAAGATATCGAGTCGTCCGTCATAATCCCAATCATTGCCTACCCAAGCCGTAAAAGCATTGGTTTGTAAAGCAGGCAAAGCGGTGCGGCTCCACTGTCCTTTACCCATATTACGAAGAAGTTCAGCTTTTCCTTGACTTCCATAGGTCACAAGCATATCGAGGTTGCCATTGTTATCAAAGTCAGAGACAATCAGCCCTTGGGGATACAATGGTGTGACAATGAGTTGTTGTCCGGCTCCAAACTGGCCCTTGCCATCGCCTCTGCGCCAATAAACATGCCGGATCGTTTGACGAAAAGGATTTGCTTCGGATAACAAGTAAAGTAAATCGAGATGGCCATCCTTATCAAAATCAACAACATTAATACCCAGAACTTGAGAAAATGCTGTGCTATGGAGGTACTTACTCCGAAATGTACCATCCCCACGACCGAGATAAATTCCGAGAACATTGAATCGTGAAATGGCAAAGTCAAGATAGCCATCTTTATTAAAGTCGGCTGCACGGCTTGCATAAACTTGCAAACCACTGTCTGGATGAGTCTGTGAAAAGGTGCCAATTGTTTTTCGAGCAGCCACATCAAACCGAGTTGTAGAAGTAATACCAGGATAAAAATAAACGTTTAAAGCCCTTTTTTTGCCACTGCCTGCGACCAAGTCAAGTAGACCATCTTCATTGAAGTCGCCCAACACCACACCACGACTCCAGTCTTTCTGGGGACTGAGATTGTGCATAAGTCGTTCAGCTGAGAGAGTCCCGTTCGGCCCTCTCTCTCGAACAAAAATAGCCCCGCTATCTGCAGTATAAGCTATCATCCATCCAGTGGTTGGGAAGACCGGCGGTGGCAACGTTTTGGGATTGGCAGAGCCACCTTTGACATCAAAGTAAATCACAAATCTACGTTGTGTTCCTCCAGTGATTGGTTTTTTGAGAAACAAGAGCAATTGGCCGGAAGCTCGGCTTACTGGATCAAATCCTTTGCCAGGACGAAATTGAAAGGGGAGTTGACCAAGAACTTTGCCTCTTCCATCAAATTGCAACACACGTAGAGTTGCGAGGTCAATTGTCTTCCCAGTAACACCAAGTTTTTTGAGCGCGGTTGTGAAGTCTACTGAGACCCCAAGAAAGAGATGCTTGGTTCCAGAAGCAGGGGCTGTCCAGCGTACAGGTATGCGATAAGGCCAGTCTTTAAGACCCTGATTACCCAGAGCCTTAATCGCAAAGTCAGCAACTTTTGCCACACGCTGGCCCGCCTTGTCCTCAATCCATACTTCGCCCCGACCACTCCAAGGCTGTGCTGTGAGATTGCGTACCGTTAATTCGATCCTTGCCTTCGCTTTGGCTGTATACTTCGGAAGGTCCGTGTTTACGGTAAGGTCGAATGCTCGCTGTGCTGTAGAAAAAGTACGGGAGGCTCGATTGTTCTTTCGTGAGGATTCTGCGATGGTCTGGTATGGATCTATCACAACAAACAGTACAAATGAGCCTCCACGCTTTATCGCATTATCAAGGGTCGCAAGCGTACTTTTACCCTCCTTGATTTGAGAGAGAACGACTGTGCCCAAAAGAGTTCCACCCGCTGTAGGGTCATCACGAAAAAATGCAACAGACACATTCTTGGCATCACCCTTACCAATATTATGAATCTTCGCTTGTAGCTTGACGTTACTACCAAGGATTCCCGGCTCTGGCATCATCGACAGATCATTGGAGCCAACAGCTAGCTCCAACCCCCTTGTGCCGGGAATATTAATGGTCTGCTGGACACGATTGTTTGTCTCATTGCTTTCAGCGATTTGTCCAGCAGGATCGACGGCTGCGATCAAAGTAGACTTACCTGGCAGTGCTGTCCATGAGGTCGTGATTGTATGGGTTTGTCCCGGTGACAAAAGAGGCCACTTTATTTGATCAAGGAGGATTCCATTCTGGCCAGGGTCTTCTTGGTATATCGCCACCACAATATCCTTTGCTGGGGAGCCACCATTGTTGCGAACAACAGTCTTGATTTGTACGCTCTGGCCAACAGTCGGTGTGTTGGGAGAAAGCTGTAAACCTCCAACGAAAGATAGCTCTGGTCGCTTGGTAAGAGGGGCACGATAGCTTGTAGTTGCAACTCCCTTAATGATGTTATAAGCTAGATCGAGTTGTACCTGCCGTAAGGTTCCATCATGCTGTGGTAAAGGCGATGTATAGGTGATCTTATAGGTGGGCGCAGTTTGGCGTACAGCATCGACCATCTCTTGTGTAAACTGAGTGGCATTTTTCATCGCGAAAGCCTTTCCACCCGTAGAGAATGCTAGGCGGCGCATTTCTTTGGCAATGATTGTGGTTGAACGTGCCCCTCCCAAACCCAAGCCCCATGTAGGATACACTGCAACACCATTTGCCTTTGCTGCCGCAATGGCTTCATTCACGGCCTTAGAGTCATCAGCTCTCCAGGGGTCACCGCCCGACGCACCCTCGTCTCCGATTGGAACGATGATTCGGGCAGCTCCAGGTCGCCAAACATGACGTTTGGATACCCAGGTTATCCCACCTCCCCAGTCCTCATTCCCAGAAGGCTTTAACAAACCGTTCAGGATGATTTGCTTCATTACAATGCTACAATTGCGGCTACGAGCTAGACCATAAATCGTCGGCTTCAAGTCTATACCAAAACTACGAATCCGAGCGATAATGCTCTTGGTCGTTTTGCAGACAACATCCCACTCCCCATTCATGCTTCCCGACGTATCAATCACAAACACTAGGTCCACCTTAACCGGTTGGGTAGAAGCTCCCAACGCTTGCACTCGAAGTGGATAGGCTGTTTTTTGGTTCTCCAAGACCTTAAAGTTGCGCTCTGTTAAACCAGACAACAGCACGCCCGAAGCATTTTTTATTCGAGTGTATAAATCAATGGTGGGAAACTTTGAGCTATCGACCTGAGCGGTCAGATGAAGCTGAGCCTGTGAGCGAATGGTTATATAGCGAAAGCCAATATTGTTGGCTTTGCTTATCTCACCCACCTTGTTGTTGGGATCGATCCACACATAAAGCTTGTGGGTTCCCGGTTTTATGTTTTTTAGCGGCCAAGCAAAAGTGACCAACGCCAGGTCTTTTGCTGCGATCGGTGCAGTGATGGTGCGTAGCGCAATGCGCTTCCCTCCTTTTGCAGGGTCACCATCATAGATCCCCACCTCAACACCAGCCAACGCCTTCTGTCTGCCGATGTTATAAATTTCAACAGAGAATTTAAGCACATCAAAAATGGATGGCTTTTGAGGTGAGATAAAGAAAGGTTGTGTATCCGTGACTGAAAAGCTTAGATCAATGGGAGCAAGTACGACAGGGCCAGCTTTTTTCGACTCATTGTTGTTGTTGTCAAAGGCACTGACTTCATAACGATAGGTTCTATTCGTATCAATCTGCGTGTCGCGATAATACAACTCATTATTAAGCGTCTGGTAAAGTACGCCATTGCGATACAGTTTAAAACCCTTGCGCGTTACATCCGGGGGCGCAGCCCAATTCAGTTGATTCACCTTACCAACCACCGCTCCTCTAAACCGGGTAGGAGCATCTGGTGGCTTTGTATCATTGACTACCACACGAACAACTGTGGATAAAGCACTCTCATTACCCACTTTATCGATCGCGCTCACAGCATACTGGTAGGCACCATTGAGATGAAGTTGTGCAACCGTATAACGTGGCTGGGTAAAAACATAGGGTTTCAACACCATCGGTATTAATGCCTTTTCCTGTCGGGTCGCTCGGGTGGGCTTCAATAAAAGCTCCATGTTTTTCGCATAAAGCCAGCCACTTCGCCAAAAAGAGTGGGTACCTGAAGCACGAGCTAGAAGTAAGCCAGTGTTTGTATCGGTACAATCGACAACACTTGTGATCGCAGCGTCCAAAGGCATAAATAAAAACTGTCGGGGTAGTGCGTCATTCGAAGAATACTTCCATCGCCAGCCATACCACAGCCCATCAACATGTTTCCCTGACATGTATTTACCTCCCTCGCGCACACGACTACGCAGAGGCACCATATCCTTGGAGATAGCATATAGCTCTCTTACTGAAAATTGAGAGCCCTTCGGGCCTGACGGAGCAATACGAATATAACGAACTTGGCGTGGAGAAGGGAATGTATGTGTTATCGACGTCTTTTCGGCACTCCATTTCTCCCTCAAAATGGTTGTAAAATTTTCCCCATCCACAGATATATCTATACGAAAGCTATGACCGAGCACCCCATGAATGCCGGCCAATCGCAGAGAGTGGATAGTATAATCCCTGGCCAGTTCTACCTGAAAAGAACCGGGTAGTGTAAGCCGTGCAGAATCGTTTCGATCTGCACGATCATCAATCAATTGTATTGAGGTGTTATCTGACGGAACCACATCACCCGGTACAATAAGAGAGGCATAGGCTCCACGATTCCAGGAAGCCACATCGAGCCCTGCATCTGTGTATACGCGGTATCCTAGCAGATCCGTTGTGGCAGGTGCAGTCCATTGTAAATTTGCACGAAAATTATTTTTGTCATGCGTAACAGTGAGTCCAGAAGGGGCAGGTGGCGGTGTCTCGTCTTTGGCTTTAATTTTTGCCGATGCGGTATTCGACGGTGGTGTTTCCAGAAAGGGAGAAGTCACACCTACGGCATAGCATGTGTAACGTTTTGGTCCTAGCTTCGTATGCGTATATGTGGTACCTGAGATCAACCCAGACCGAAAGATCCGTAGCTCATCGATGTCAGCCCGTTTGTTGTTATGTGCCAAAGCTTCATATAAAATCCGTAGAGCTGTACCCGATCGCGGGGCAAAGAAATGATCGATTAATCTCGATGGGCCATCATGCCGCAAAGCTGTCGTCCAAGTGTTACCACCCTGCCCAACCTGCACCTGATAGGTACGACGAAGTGCCGTTGGAGAATAACGCTCACCACTGAGCATGATTAAACCTGTAATCGATTCCAACGCACCAAGCTCCAAGGCCCACCAATGTACTCCCACACCGTCCTTGGCTGTCCAACGTGTCAAAAAGTTTTTGTCGAAAGCCTTGCTTGGAGCTGTGCTATTTTCTCGCTGTGATGAAGCTGAGATACTCTTGCTTACAGTAATCGCAGTGGGTGGATTGAGAACACCGCCATTGCAATATACACGATAACCTGCCAGCCCTGCTTGGGCAGCACCCACTCCTGGCTGCCACTGAAAACGCAAACCATCCTTACCCACCGCAGTCACCGAAAATTTTCGGGGTGCTGCATCTTTTGCAATTCTACGAACCACAGCTCTACGCACTGCCACATTATTACGTTCATTTGTCTCCAGTATCTTGCGATCTGGATCAAGCTGGACTTCAAATTCTACATTCTGAAGCTCGGCAGGTATCGACCACTGCACAGAAACAGTCGCTTTTCCATAACCAGGAACATTCGGTACCATAACATCCTTAATCCGGCGAAGTATGCGTCCTGACGAAAGGGTTGCGGCAGAACCCGCCAGAAATCGAACGACGACTTGGTTCGCTACTTTTCCTGTGCGATTGTACAAGGTTGCATTCACCGAAATCGTAGTGCTAGACTCCAGCACTGACGGTATCTGGATGTCGTTAGCTGCAATAGAAAGATCAGGTCGTGTTGCAGGTTGAATCGCCGCAACACTAGAGGCAGAGTTATTCGTATAGTTACTTTCTTTAACTTCCTTGTTTGCATTGACAACGGCCCAGAATTGCTGCAATCCAACCTTCTTTTCTGTTGGCCAGTTGAAAAGAAATTCAACATACCCATTGACCACTGCACCCACTGGCCAGGAAAGGATCGCAATGGGTTTACTTCCTGGTCGTTTTGGGTCACGATCATAAAGCCATACCCGAAACTTTGGGCTAGCCACAAAACCTCGATTGTACGTACGTATCTTGATTTGCAGCAGACCCCCTTCAGACTTGGGTATAGGATAAAAATGAAAGTCACTGGAACGCACCACTAAATCAGGCAACCCTCTCACTACAACTGTTCGATAGTTTGTGTTGTTTCCACGATCAGTATCATGAATCTTGTTGTCAGGGTCGGCGATAGCATAGATCTTTATCTCACCATGCTTTCCTGTGGTGTCCCAAAGTACAAAATCGGTCCAGCCCACCGAGCGACCCGGTACAGACACCTTAAGATCGCTGCCAATCTGTTTGCCTCCTTTTTTGGGGTTACCCTCATAAATCCGTACCACCACATCTTTGGCAACAATGGTAGCGAGATTTGCAACGCCAATTTTAATCTTCAAAGCCTCTGTCTCGTCAATCACTTGCTGTGACATATGGATGGTATTAAATCCTATCCCAACATCCACATACTGACGCACCTGAATCTTCTTTGATGCTGTATTATTCTTGCGATCCCCGTCTTGTAGCTTCTTGTTGGGATCGACCACCACAAACAAATCCCGAGGCCCTACGGCATATCCACCTGTATTAACCTTGACAGATGCCGATCTCCCCGATGGTAAATCGGCTATTGTTTGCACGGAACCAATCTGTTTACCACCCTGCTTTGGGTCGCCATCATAAAAAGAAATCTCTACATTTTTAACACCAAGCCCACCCAAATTGTGGATTTTGGCAGCAATAAAAAATGTTTGCTTCTCTACAGGAAAGATAGGCTCCACCGAGACATCCACAGCAGATACCGCCACATCAATGGAGCGAGCCACCGTCACCACATGTACCAAAGTGTTATTATCTTCGTTGGTCTCCACAACTGTATTTTGAGGATCTAGCACCAAATATAGATAATGAGTACCAAGGAGGTTCGCTTTCTTCCAGGTCAATGCAATATTGCTTGAGCCTCGAATAGCCAGAGAGGCCAAGGTCTGTGTATCTAGCAGCACTCCACTCTGCTTCGGATCACCAAGGTAAAGCTTCACCTGGACGCCGTTTGCCGCTTGTATCCCTATATTTTGAACCTTCACTGTAAGCTTTATTAGCCCACCCAACAAAGGCTCTGTCGGCTGTAACTTGAGGCTCTTAGGAGTGAATACAAGATCGGCCTTATCGCGATAAAAAAGACGCAGCGCATAAGCTGTCACAAATGCATCCTTTCCCAAGGAACCATCGGCAGCTTGTTGTTGCAATAGGAATTTTGTTCCTAAGCTGATGCTTCCATTGTATTGCTCGTTCGCAAAACTTAACCGCAAACTCAAAGCAGCCAACGCAGTGCCACTCTCTACGTCTGAGAGCCCCCAACTACCACCGCGATCTTGGCTCTGCTTAAGAAAAGCAGCAGCCCTACGAATGGTTATTGTTGTATTAAAGATCTGACGGTACCGCTCGAATACCGTCATCACCAACGCAGTCATCGGTGGTGAACCAATATTGGTCTGTTTCGAAAATGCCAGCCAACTACCGTCAGGCTGTTGCTGCTTGACTAAAAATAGAATGGCGCGTTGTACCACGCCAAGTTTTGTCGTGCGAGAATAATACAAAGCCTGAAGTGCCCAAACCGTATCCATTAGCGTAGAGGGATAACCTACAGACAAACCAAATCCACCGTCGCCGTTTTGGTGAAGCAAAAGTTGCTTTGTATCATCAACGTTCGGGCTTTGTCCCATGAGAGAAAAGGCTGCAACTCTGGCTGCAAGCCCTTCCGAAGTTACAGGCTTCTGTAACTTAAACCACGCCAACGCCTTTTGCAGTTGGGGTGCCTTACTCTGCCCTGTGTCTACCAAAGCTTCCATCACAACAAAGGTCGCTAAAGCTGGAGAGGCTGAACTTCCGACACTCCAGCTTCCATCTACAGCTTGATTTTGCAAAAGCCACTTGGAAGCGTCCGTTGCACCTTTTCCCCAAACAACAGAACCCCACAAAAGTCCGAATAAACCAACGAAAAGACCCAAACAAATAATTCTGTGCCCGCGTCTACAATACATCACTGAATCTCCCTACTTTGTATTACTTCGTTCGTCATTTTTTTGCTCGACCAATGTTGTTGATATTTCCCCTCTTTCTCACTGGTTTTACCACACACAAAAAAGTAATATTCAATAGTGACCGACATCTCTCCTTTCTTTTGACTACGTATCGTTTACACACGAAAAAAGTTGCACTGAATCGATCTTTTTCTGTAGGAATTATTCTTCGGATGTGTAGTCTGCATGTAGTCTTTTTGAAAAAAAATATCTACTATACTAGACATTAAGTCTCAAAGAGGTTACCATGATCAATAAGTTTTTTCAAAGGGGAAATCAATATGCTTCGTTTTCGCAGGATCATGCAGCAAAGATTGGGCTGGCTTATCTGGCTTTTTGTCGGTGGTTATGTACTGGTCGCTTGTGATACAGAACAAAAGCTCACAGAGCGTTCCTTGCCACCCGTAGCAGAGCGAGGGCAGCCTCCACGAACACCTCTTATACCTGTGCTTACCCCTAAAGCATATCACTCCGGCATGTCTGGACTCCTCCAAAAAACCCTGGATGCTGTGGTAAACTTGGGCAAGAGCATGGGGGCCGAGAAGGTCAGCAATCTGGACCTATCGATCTTTCCCAAGATCGCGGAAGATGCGAAGAAGCTTCATCGTGTCAATATACGGCAATTTCAAAGCACTGCGGCAAGGCTATCCCAACCAGGGGTCTCACCTGAGATCAAGAAGCGTTGGACCGATCTCCAGCAGCAATACCAAGAGAAATACCGTATATTCCGAGAGTATCTCAGTCGATTATTGGTCAAAGATCCCAAAAAGATCAGATCGATCGATCTCGTACGTTTCCAAACTTTCCTGAAGTCCGTACAACCTATTTCGACAGCCACACCGCTGGACCCGAACAATCTGCCCTTCCGCAGCATAGAACCCATCTCTCGGCTGCCCATGGCAAGCTCTGAAGAATACAGTAAGTTCCTGGGTATCCCCATCAACGGTACGCCCACGAACAGCCCGGATCCCAAAGATCTCGCAGAGACTAAGGAGATCAAGTTTACCCAAGGC
>JALTMC010000608.1 GCA_027005175.1 Myxococcales bacterium | reverse complement strand
ATCATAAGGTTACAGGGGGAGGGGTCTTATGACAAACAAGTCGTACCCATTTGCAGATCATAAGCTCTATCCCCCTCCTCCACCGTTGGTGGGGAGGGGGAAGTTGGAGTCCTATCATAAGGTTACAGGGGGAGGGGTCTTATCACAAACAAGCGGTCGATTCTCGCTGATATAGATTGGGAGCACTGACAAAAAACGTGATAGATTGACAGTTCATGGGTGGAAGAATGACTTCGAACGGGAGTAGAGGATGAGAGCTTTGTGGTTTGGCAGAGTGGGTTTGTTTGTATTCATGCTATGGATGGTACAGGGATGCAAGCAGCAAGAGACATGTCCAAATTATGCGGAGCGTCAATTATTGTGTGCAAAGCAAGTCAAGGACAAAGAAGGGCTTCGTCCTATCATTTGGAATTTTTGTCATACACGTTTGAATGAGAAGAAGACCCATGAAGTGATGAAGCAGAAGCTGCATTGTCTGCAGAAGAAGGCATGTTCAGACTTTATGAAGTGTAGGCGGGATGTGGAGGATAAGCACAAGATAGATTTTCAGCGATTAAGAATGGTTGAGGCTCTGAAAGCGGTTAAGCGTTGGGAGAAAAGCAAGCAGTGGTACAAGGCCCAACATGCCTGTACAGAGGACAAGTTAGCAGTGCAGCTGAGCCACGAGATGAAATCACCAAAACGGGAGTCACGTTCTTTCTATCAATACTGTCTGGAGAAGATGCCAGGCTGGTTGAAGAAGCTAGGACAGCAAGGTTCAACTCATTCCGATTTTCGAGTTTGTTATGACAGCACTTATTTGCACCGTTCGAAAGCAACACAACAGCAAGCCAGGGCAATCCAGCAGGCGTGTGTTGCGTTACAGTTTGCTCAAAAGCTACATACTGTTCGAAAGAAGCGTACGAAGTATCTTTCCCTTTCTCAGTTCCCATGGCAATGCAATGTCAAAGAGACACGACCGCTTAAAAAGCTACATAAGAGTGCTGCACAAACGTGGTTAAGAAGCTACCAACAATTGTGTTATCACGATATTGGCTTTCCATTATTGCAACGTCAGTACAGCAAGCTGATTCGTGAAAAGAGTCGGTATTGTGGGTACTATCCGAGGAAGATCATGGCAGGTTTTCTCAAGTGGAGGCTCGGAAAACCTGCCCAACAAAAGATACTCCATTTCTTTAAGAAGCTGTGTCAGAGATAAGGTTTGCCATCGACATGTGTCTACGAGCACGGAGATGAGTCAAACACATTGGATAGGTAACTTTTTTTCAAGCAAAAATAACCCCTCAGGTCGAAGAGTTATTTCTTGTGAAGTGGACACAGAACTCTTGAAGGTTACCCGTTTTGTAGGCTCTTGAGACTGTAACCTTTCTTGTTTTCCATTCGTGCCATTCGTGGATCTTTTCCATTCAACAACAGCGCCTGCTTGCGCTGACGTTCTTGTTCTTGAGGATTGTTGTGTAGAATTGGATGTTGGGCTTGACAGTGCTTCCCATCTTCTCTACCTTTCAACTTCGAATCTATCGTCAGTTTGATAAAAAAAGCCAAGGAGAACCATTATTATGGCGTCAAGTTCCCTCGCATGGTTTCTATTACTCATCGACTCATTACTCTTACCTGTCAATCCAGTGGGTCCGCCAGTACCTGCTGCTCAGCTCTGTCACTATGTACCCAACTCTGCACAGGTCGTATTCCATATTGATATACGCTCCATGAAACTTCACTTTGAAAGATCGATTACCGAGTTGGGCAAAAGGCCATTTGTGGCCAAAGACCCGATGATCAAGTCCATGTTTGATAGACTGGATCGAATGATTAAAGGTGCAATGAACAAAGCGGAACGTGAATTGAAAGTGGTGAAGCTCAATCAGATTCGCTTTATCACTGTGGCATTGTCCTTTGAACGGAGGATGAGTAAGCCTGAGATCATGGTGATTGTTCATGGAGAGTTTCAGCGCAAAATGTTGGAAGGATTTATCGCAGATAAAAAGATCAAGGTGCTGCGGGAATCATCAAAGGGATTCACATTCTTTCACAATCAAAACAAACGAAAGCCTTCCTTCGCGTGGACACCAACAGGTCAGATCTTACTCGCCACCTCAAAGACCCTCCAGGCTCTCGCCAAAACAGGACCTGAGGAAGCTGCTCCAGGTTCTCTGAAAGCGAACTTTATCAGAGGATACCGCCCCAATCATACGATAGCGATCGGTCTCAAGATGACACCCATTTTTCGACGTCAGTTCCGACGTGCTCCTGGAATGTTTCAGGCACTACTCATGGATATGGATCAAGTATACACTGCGGTCTGGGGTGGTGGCTCCCTTGCCAATGTAACTGCCACGAGCCCACAAACCCTGAATCGATATCGTCTCATCCTCGAAGGAGTGGGTCAAATCGGAGTGGCGGGCGACTTCCTCCGTCGCGGTATATTAAACGTCGCTGACGGATTGTTTGAGCCGTCAGGTCAGAAAATACGTAACCCCATACTGGCTTCCCTTGCCAAACACAAAGATGCGCTGTTCAGCTATATTCGACACCTGTACACCAACACCTCTTTACGCTACAAAGTCACAACCCACGGAAAGAGCGCACAGCTTCAATTCATTGGCAATGGTGGCGCATTAATTCCTGTGGGAGGTGTCCTCGCTGGCATCGGCATCTTTGCACGAAACAGCAGAAGTGCTCGCCCCAAAAGGATTTCCCCCAGAACAGCCTATCCCAGAACAGCCTATCCCACAAGAAGTTATCCGAAACGAAGTCGCCACAGAAGACATCGGTATCGAAGATCTGCGCCCGCCAAACCAACATCAGCGCCTTCCCAGGCAGTCCCTCACAATCCGTAAAAAGTTACCGGCTTCGACGCGACATCTGCTAACTCTAAAGATATCCTCGCCTACAAAGTCCCTCACTATTCGTAAAAAGTTACCGGCTTTGACGCGACATCTGCTAACTCTAAAGATATCCTTGCCTACAAAGTCCCTCACTATCCGTAAAAAGTTACCGTCTTCGACGGGTTGGATCGGGGTGAGGAACAGCGTCGAGCAACAGCTGTGTATATTCGTGTTTTGCTTCCTTGAAGATCGACAGTGAGTCTGCCATCTCTACGATCTTCCCTCGATGCATCACAGCCACTCGATCTGAAATATAACGAACAACGGCCAAGTCATGTGAAATAAAGAGGTAGGTCAGCTTGTATCGCGACTGTAGCTCTTGCAACAACGTTAGGATCTGAGCTTGAACAGAGACATCAAGTGCGCTCACGGGTTCATCACAGATCACAAGCCTGGGCTGAGGAGCCAGAGCGCGTGCGATGCTAATTCGTTGCCTTTGTCCACCGGAAAACTCGTGAGGGTAACGGTTGATCGCACTGCCAGGAAGGCCAACTTCATCCAACAATGTCAGAACTTTTTCTCGTTGTTCTTTGGATGTACCTATCTCGAAGTTAACCAGTGGCTCAGCGATAATCTGCCCGACGGTCATCCGTGGATTTAAGGAAGCATAAGGGTCCTGGAAGATGATCTGAAAATCACGGCGGGCCCGTCGAAGGGTTTCAGCATCGAGTGCCATGAGATCGTTTCCATCCATTAAGATCTCACCCTGGGTTGGAGGGATTAATCGCATCACGGCACGAGCAGTCGTCGATTTTCCACATCCAGACTCCCCCACCAAGCCGAGAGTTTCCCCCTCTTCCAACGTAAAAGACACACCATCCACAGCTTTAACTACATCCACTGTCTTGTTCCACAAGAAGCCTTTATGAGAGGTAAAGTGGACCTTGAGGTCTCGTACTTCCACTATTTTTTTCGACATGATGGTCCCCTACCAGAAGATCGTGTAGATCTCCCCAGCCGATCACAAGGAGGGCTGAGGAATACAAGCAAACTCACTCTCTCTTTTCGCAGCAACACTCGCATCAATCGCGAATCTCGGCGTGATGAAAACAAGCAATTTCTCGATGTTCTTGTGTCTCCAAAGGAGGAACGTTTTCACGGCATTTGGGTGAGGCATATTCACAACGTGGAGCAAACAAACAACCTGGGGGTGGATGGATCAAGAGAGGTGGTTGACCTGGGATACCTTTAAGTTGTTCAATGGGCTGGTCCAATCGTGGGATAGAACCCAGCAAGCCTTCGGTATAGGGATGCAGGGGATTGGCATACAAGTCGTGTACGGATGCTCTTTCCACAATGCGACCGGCATACATCACCTGAAGCCGGTCACAAAAACCTGCAACAATTCCCATATCATGAGTAATCATGAGAATCGAGAACTCTCTTTCTTGTTGCAAAGAGGCCAGCAGGTCGAGGATTTGGGCCTGAATGGTAACATCAAGAGCGGTGGTTGGCTCATCTGCCAGCAAGATACGAGGCTCCGCTGCCAGAGCCATCGCGATCATCACACGCTGCCGCATACCTCCCGAGAACTGATGGGGATAAGCACCCAACCTCTTCTCAGGAGACTCTAATCCTACAGATTCAAGAACATCAACGATCCGGTTGCGAATCGCCTTACCACGCAAATCCGTGTGCAACTCCAACACTTCCTGAATCTGAGAGCCAATCGTTAAGAATGGATTCAACGATGTCATTGGATCTTGAAAGATCATCGCGATATCTTTTCCACGAATGGTATTCCATTCTCGCTGTGAGTACAGGGTGAGATCTTTCCCTTTGTACCGAATCACACCACGTGAGATCCGGCCCGGTGATTGGATCAAACCCATCAAAGAAAGCGATGTAACGGTCTTACCACAACCCGACTCTCCAACCATCCCCAACACTTCACCTGCATGAAGTTGAAAAGAGACACCCTGTACTGCCTGAACTGCACCTTTCTCTGTGGCAAACTCAATCGCCAGATCTTCTACTTCAAGAATCGCAGACATCAATCACGTCACTCCAATGGTATCGCCGAAGGTAGAACGTGAGAACCAACGCTCCACTCTATCCTGTTTTCGGCTGGGCGGCATCCTGTTTTTGTGGGTTTAGATCTTTCCACGCATTTGAGGGTCGAGAGCGTCCCGAAGGCCATCACCAACAAAGTTGAGAGAGAACAAAGTGATGGCGAGAAAGAGCCCTGGAAACACAACCAGCCACCAGTTTGAATGGAGCGGGTTCATATTCTGCATCGCTTCAGCCGCAAGGGTTCCCCAGCTCGCAAGCGGGGCCTGAATACCGAGACCGATAAAGGATAGAAAAGCCTCCCCAAGAATAACCTGAGGCACGGTCAGTGTAGAGTACACAATCACAGGCCCCAGCAAGTTGGGAACAATATGTACAAACAAGATCCTACGTTTCTTTGCACCGCAAGCCTCAGCTGCCTCAACAAACTCTTTCTCTTTTAATGATAACACCTGTCCTCGAACAATGCGGGCCATGGTCAACCATTGAAAGGCCCCAAGGACGATAAATACAATCAAGAAGCTTTGGTAGGGACTCACAGCCTGTCCGGGGCTATGAGAGCCCAGCAGTTTGGGCAAGATCACCATAAGGATAATGACAAGAAACATATACGGCAGGCCGTACATAATATCCACAACACGCATCATAACCTCATCGGCCCAGCCTCCTAAGTAGCCGGAGATAGCTCCATAAACAAGCCCGATCAAGATACTGACCAGGGTGGCAACAAAGCCGATACCGAGAGAGATACGGGCTCCCATGAGAAGTCGGGCCAAGAGGTCTCTTCCGAGGCCATCGGTGCCCATCCAATGAGATAGCGTAGGCGCAGCATACGTAGAATTCAGGTTCTGTTCATCAAAACGATACGGCAAGAGCCAAGGTCCAACGAGGGCCGCAATCACCAAAAGAACCAAAAAGAGACCTCCTGCAACAGCCATCTTGTTTTTTTGCAGTCGCTTCCAGGCATCGCTCCACAAGCTCTCCCCTTGAACAGAAGAGGCTTCGGACACTGCCGAGGAAGAGAGTTCGGTACGTTGAATCGATGTCATAACACTCCTCCCCTTATTGATATCGGATACGCGGATCAAGGTAGGCATAAGCCACATCAACCAGCAGATTAAACACAGCCAGGAGCCCGAAGTAAACGAGTGTTGTGCCCATCACCAGGGTATAATCGCGATCAAAGGCGGCCTTCACAAAGTGCCGTCCCACGCCGGGTATCGCAAAGATCTGCTCAATCACAAGAGAGCCTGTGAGGATACCCGCAGCCGCAGGCCCCAAGAAGGACACGGTGGGCAGCAAGCCACCACGCAATGCATGTCGAGTGACAACAACCCATTCGGAGAGTCCCTTTGCCCGGGCTGTTCGGATATAATCTTGATGAATCACATCCAGCATTCCACTCCGGGTCAAACGAGCAAAGCGTCCCGCAAAGGGCAAGGCCAGTGCCATCCCAGGTAGCCACACATGGGAAAACCGAGACCACCCTGAAGGAGGAAAGAGAGGTATCGCAAAAACAAAGAGTTGAATCATCACCAAGGCAAGAATAAAGTTTGGAATCGAGATGCCAATCAGTGCCACCGACATCGAGCCATAATCCCACCACTGATTTTGCCTGATCGCTCCGATAACACCTGCAACAATTCCTAAAAGCAAAGACATGATTAAAGCAAACAGCCCCAAAGCTGCCGATACTGGTAGAGCCTGTCGTAGGATATCATTAACAGTGTGATTGCGAAAACTCATGGAGGGTCCTAAATTACCCTTTATCGCTTTCCCTATCCACATGGAATACTGCTTCCACAGGGGCTGGTCCAGATGATACGAACGTCTCAAGTTCTCCAAGATCTCTGGAGGAACAGAGCGTTCCTTATCAAAGGGTCCTCCCGGAGCCAACCGCATGAGAAAAAAAGTAGCTGTCGCTACCAGCCATAACATCAATCCCGTCCAGGCCAGACGTCGTAAAAGAAAACGCCACATCCATCAAAATCCTTTGTTCGTTCTGCGTTCAAATTACTTTCCATTCAAAACTCGTGCCAACCGACGGTAGTCAAAAATATTGAGAGGATTATTCACGTGTCCTTTAATCGAAGGGTGTATCAGATTTTGGTAGTTATAAAAATACAAGGGCATAATCGGTAGTTCATCCATTAGTATTTTTTCGGCATGGCGAAAGTGTGCCATTCGTTTGACAGGGTCACGTTCATTTTCTGCAAGCTTGATATAGCGGTCATATCTGACATTGCTCCAGCCCGTTCGATTGTGCCCCCCTCCTGTAATAAACATCGATAAAAAAGTGTTGGGGTCGGTATAATCTGCGATCCAACCGGCACGCGCCATTTGATAATTCCGCTGCGTAACAGCATCGAGGTACGTTTTCCACTCTTTGTTCACCAGGTGTACGCGAATCCCCAGATGTTTTTGCCACATGGTTTGCAGAGCCTCTGCCACCTGTTTGTGTTGTTGGTCCGTGTTGTACAACAACGAGATGGGTGGGATCGCAGCACCACTTTGGTAGCCCGCTTTACGAAGCAGAGCCCGCGCTTTTTTAGGATTAAACTTGGGCCCAGGAGCCCCCTTCAACGGATAGCCTTGAATCCCCGGAGGAACAAGTCGAAACGCAGGAATTTGCCCCGCACGCAAGATGTGTTTGGTAATGCTTTCTCGATTCACAGCATAGGCCAAAGCTTGTCGTACATACTTATTATTCAGAGGTGGTACATTGACATTAAATCGATAAAAGTAGGTAGCCAAATACAATCGACTAAAGAAGTCTTTGCGCTTTAATAACTTATCGATCGAGGGCAAAGGTACACTGGTCACAATATCCAGATCGCGCGAGAGATACATCGAAAGCTGAGTATCTCGTTCACTCACAGCCATAAAGTGTATGCTGCCGAGTTTCATATTTTTCGCATTCCAATAATAAGGATTTTTCTCGACACGCACCAACTCATTAATCATCCAGTGTGTCATTTTAAAAGGTCCGTTGCCGACAAAGTGACGAGGCAAAACCCAGCTCCTTGGATATCTCTTCACCAAAGGGGGATAGACAGGAGAGAGAGAATAGAAGGAAGCCAGTTGGTCAAAATAAGCGGTGGGGTTCTCCAGGGTAACTTCAAAGACAAGAGACCGACCAAGGGCTTTAACAGAGTAACCTTTGGGCAAAGGCTTTGTTACCTTGAGTGCTCGCATCCCCACAAGCTTCCAGGCTGCGAGACGTTTGCTTTTTGACTTCGCAGGGAAGGTGTAGTCCAGCGCCCCCAAGGACGTTCGCTTAACCCAGCCTTTCACCTTCTTCTGTTTCATTAAAGAAACTTCCCACCACTCTACCTTTTTGGCCTTAATCTTCTTGCTGCGTTGGAACAAACTATCGCTGCGCAACCAACCTTCTACGGCCTCGCCTTTGGCACGGTGTCGAACTCGATACCAAACAGCAGCGCCGATCTCCACTTTATGGAGCACATCAACCAGCATCCCTGCAGAAAGCACAGCACCCTTTACAGGCTTCCCATCGACGTTTTGAAGCAAAGTCACGGTTTTCGATTGAATCTGTTTTTGGCCGAGATCCCTGCGAATAAGAATCACACCTTTGGAGACTTTGGACACGATGGCTGCTTTGTTGGAGGGAGATTGACGCAACGACAATGTTTTTGTTGCGATGCCAAAGAGCTGCTGATTAAAAGCCTGTGCATTCGACACAGACCAGAGCAGCTCTGCATACTGACTCCCGATGGAGGGAGAGAGCAGTCGCCGCCAAGAAAACAAGAAGTGGTCTGCAGTCACGGGAGCACCATTGGACCATCTCGCATTTTCCCGAATATAAAAGGTGTACACCTTACCATCGGGGCTCACTTTCCAAGACATCGCGCTTCCGGGCAAAGGCCGCGTGAGATCGTTGAGATTAGGGAGGGTTAAGCCATCAAAGAGAGCACGCGCGATCCGACCTTCTGGCGAACCCGTCATGCTTGCAGGGTCCAGAGTTTGTGGCTCAGACATATTGCCAAAGCGTAAGTCAGCTTGTGGTAATCGAGCCCCCAAACCTTTGTAGATGATCCAGCTGCCGCCACACAAGAGCAAAACAAGCACCAACCAACTTTGCCAACGCATCCTCTCTCCAACTCCTCAAGATATCATGGAACCCAAAGAAGGTCGCAGTGTGCCTGATCCAAGACGACGTTGCAACCAGCCGGACAAGATTCAGAAAAAATCCCCATATACTTGCATGATAGCCCGATGACTGCTATGCATACATACGGGCTTTGCTCGAATCCGACATCATTAATATCCTATTGTTTTCAACGCAGCACGGTAGTTTGAATGCGGACCTTAGAAGAACTGAAACAAAAACTAGGAGCACCTTATAACACCAGGATAGATGTGTGGTACCAGGAGTTTAAGGAAGAGACAGGAAACACAGAGTTCGAACTTTTTCTCACTCATATCACCCAGAAAGGACTCATCCCCAAGCTTGAGGAGAGCCATCCCCATACAGCCTCTCCTGTCGAGATCCCAGCCATGGAGACACTGGCCGTTGGCTTCTCTGGAGGCTTGACTCCTCAAAGTAGAGAGCAAGACTTTGTGACAAGCCCCACGCTTGATATTGAAAGTTTCAAGAGGCCAGAGGAAGAGGAAGAGAAAGCATTCTTTGAAGATGACACCATCGTCCCTTCACGCAACATCGAACCTTCTCATGTCAACCTCCCCAAGCTCCCAGAACCCAAGCCCCAAGGGAGTAAAGGTTCGTCCACAACAGAGGCCATCGATCTCGCTTCGGTAGACGATGACCACAATATCATGGAGTTGCTTGGCAAAGGTGCGATGGGTGTGGTCTATCTCGCCCGAGATCGGCTGCTCGGTCGAAAGATCGCGCTCAAACAGGTACGCACCGACCGCAAGGACGACAGAGAAGCCATTCTTCGCTTTTTGCGAGAAGCCCAGATCACTGCACAGCTCGACCACCCAGGTGTTCCACCTGTATACAGGCTTGTGAAAGGGTATGAGGACCTCCCCGCCTACACGATGAAGGTGGTCGAAGGAAAAACCCTTGAGGAGTTTATCAGTGAGACAAAAATGTTCTACCAGCGGGGAGAGACACCACCGGAGTCACACTCCCTCGGCACAAGCCTAGAACAGTTTCTAAAGGTCTGTGACGCCATCTCCTATGCCCACAACAAAGGAGTTCTTCATCGAGACATCAAGCCCAAAAATATTATGGTGGGCCAGTATGGTGTGGTGTATGTGGTAGATTGGGGCCTTGCTCGATTAATGTTTGAAAGCGGCGATGGCACAATAAGCCTTAAAAATACGAGCGGGTTCCAGGCCGTTCGTACCGAAGTAGGACAGATGATGGGGACTCCCCAATATATGTCACCCGAGCAAGCACAAGGGCGGGTTGATAGCATGGATGGGCGAAGCGACCTCTACTCTCTTGGCGTTATCTTATTTGAGTTGACCTTCCTCCGACCAGCCGTTGAAGGAGACACCCTACTCGACTTAGTCCAACATATCCTGAAAGGTGAGATGAATGAGATGGTCCATCTCTCGCCAGAAGAGTACGTGGACCAAGAACTTAAGGATATTATCAAAAAAGCCACTGCCCATGAACCGGAAGCTCGTTACCAGACGGTCGAAGCCATGGCCGATGACATCCGTCATTATATGCGTAGTGCAACTACACACAAGAACCACCCCCCCTCTCCTCAGCCATCCACAAGAGAAGACAAACATCCATCGTACCTAAGCCCAATCCTAGCCCTGTTACTCCTTTGTAGCTTACTCTTCTCCGGTTGGTATATCTTTAATCACCGGAGCCAAAGAAAGACACAAACAAACAAGACAACCTATCGTTCGATAACCAAGAGGCTGAACCAAGCGGGCCAGATGGCTCAAGCTCTACAGCAGCGGTTTGCTTTGTGGGAGAGACTCCTCCATGGCATCGGCTCGGCCGCAAGCATAGCCTTGCAACGCACAGCCTCTGATTCTCCGATAGACAACCAACGACATCAAAACTTCTTACCACCAGACTTACAGAGATCTCCCTTTTATAAGGATACGGTGAGCCTGGATTGGCCGGTGATCAAGCTCCCCTTACTCACAAAGAAGCCAAAGCATCGAAGGCATCGAAGACGTCGAAGACGTCGAAAGTTCAAACAAAGCTCCAAGCTACCCTCTGTGTATGCAGAGCGATTTCATCAGTTGGCTGGATTGCGCTACCACCTTCGGCAGGCTTTGTTGGCGAGCCTTCCAGGCTCACTTCGTCGATTAACGATGAAAGAAAAGAAAAAGCTTTTACTACAAAGTGGCTTTCCCCTGGTGTCAACCTATGTTGCGACACGAGAGGGTCTGATCACACTTTACCCTGGTCGAAAGGGATACCAACCCAACTACGACCCACGAAAACAAAGCTGGTTCAAGACTGCCCAAAACAACAAAAGCCTGTTTTGGAGTGTACCCCATATAAGCAAACAACCGATTCGAATCGTACAGATCTCTTGTTTGCTGTCATTGTTTGACAACCAAGGGAAATTTCTTGCCGTAGCAGGGGCTGATTTGCAACTCAATGCCTTAACCCAAGAGATGGAACAAGCTCAGAAATCCCACCCATGGGTCACAAAGAGCTACCTTTTGGATCAACAGACAGGCATCCTTCTTCAGACCGGTGCTCGATTACCGCGAAGTACAGGAACACATTCCCAAGGGAATCTCTTAAAGCGCAAACCATTCCCAGTCAAAGCCTTCCAAAAGAAATTAGAGAGCCAGTCGCGCTCTGGCTCTCTGCTCATCCACAAAGGCAAAGGCAAATCCCAGCTTATCACATACCATTTGCTGCGCAGTGTTCCTTGGTATTATGTCACACAGTCGAACCTATCGACTCCAAAGAGATAAACCGAAGTCTGGTAAGAAGCTTCGGATCGATACATGATCCCGGGGAAAGCCGCAAGAAACTTCGGATCGATACATTATCCCGGGGGAAGCCGCAAGAAGCTTCGGATCGATACATTCACGGCCTGGAACGTATCCTTGGCAATAAGACCCTGCCCCAAAGAATGGAGAGCGGCCTGGGTGAGTCGGTTGGTAATATCTTCATTGAACAGCTTCCATTTAAGCCTGACATCCTCGATCAGTTTGGCAACCTCTTCAGGGTCCTCAAGGCTCATCGCAACAAAGTTGGCAAAGTCCACACTGGATCGATCCATGCATTTGCCTCTCTGTTGGGCAAAGTGAGATGTCAGAAGATAGCCGAGAGTCCGCAGTTGGAGATCCAACCCCCTTTGAACAAGCTCAGGATAGCGTTGTGGTATGAGTTGTTTGTACGCCAACAATTCGGGGATATCGCCGGGCTTATTTTGTTGCATACTGACAGGAACAAAATCAGCATTACTTTTTACCAGAACTTGAACATCTGCTTTTTCCAAGAACGTATCAAAAAATTCGATTGACGATTGCTCCAGGTCCAGCCTCTCAGCCAACAAAGTATCACGCGCCAACAATGCGTCCAATGCCTTTTTACGCACCTTCCGGTCCAGGGATTTGGACAGCTTCACCCGTGTTGTATCCATGAACTGTCCGAACTGTTCGGAGCCAGGGATCTTCCTTTTCAGTTCGTGTATGGCTGGCATTTGTTCGCGCAGCTTTGTAGCCTTTGCAGAGCCACTCTCAAAGGCCTTGTAGGTCATGGTACTGAAAGCTTCCCCCATACGACGAAGCGAGACGGCAACATGCCTCCCTGTCGCCTTGAAAAATGCACCCGAGGCGGCTCGTAGCCCTTCGCTTTGTTGGAGAAGAAGTCCCCACAACGAGGAAGGGTGAGGCCACTCAAAAAGGCGAAAGAGAGCAGACGGGATCTTCTCTCGGGCTGACGCAGGCAAGGCTCGGAGAACATTGATTTTCTGTGAATCTGTTGTCTCTGTTTGTGTGGCGAGCTCAGCAACCGCCTTTTCAACAGAGGAGTCCGGCGATTCTTCAGGTTCTTCCTGGATCACAGTCTTTGTAGCACCTGACGTCAAAATTCGGCGCTGCAGAGACGGACGACGAGTCTGCTCCGGCCCAGATGGGGCAAACGGACTATTTTTTCGTTGAAACTCACGTTGTCGATGAAATCCTGAGCCGGACTCTCGCTTCGACATGGAAGAGCTCCTGTCTTTGCTGTGGGAAACGCAGTTCTACCGTTTAGAAACGTAGCCTGAACAAAGAAAAAACACAAGCCGTGAAGCCGTGAATGCAGACTTGATTTGTAGTGGGATGGGGCAAGGAAGTAAAGCAAAACGTTGGAATGTTGGTCATAAGAAAGCGAAACCTCTACGAACACGTCACACTCAAAAATTGACGTTCTCCCCCTACAG
>JALTMC010000607.1 GCA_027005175.1 Myxococcales bacterium | reverse complement strand
ACAAAGTTGACGACGAAGGCTCTGTGACGTTGCGCTACTGGCGTGATTTTTCCGAGTACTTTCTAACGGGTTTGTGTCACCTACCAAGTACTGCCGAGGTTATCGAAGTCGAAGCTCTTTCTCCTGCCGAGTTGGCCAACCTGCTCTTGTCAGCTCCACCGATGCAAGGTGGTGAATATCTCTCCCAAGAAGTGTTGTTGAGTATCTGGCATGCGCTTGAGATGTGGGTGGAAGAAGCCGTAAGTCAGGAAGGGGGACTGACTCCATTTCTTCACAAACAAGCTCCCAAGTGGCATCAGGTAGGACGGATCTGTTTCCACTTGGCAGAGAACAAAAATGATGAGTTTCGACCCTTTGCCTTTTTGGCGACATACGCTGCCGGCTTAAAAGACTCAGGACAAATAAGATTTTTGCCCTTGGGCCGAGCACTCAAAGAATACGCTGGTGCACAAAACAACGCCCGGTTGATCAAGCTTCTCGAACCCATACAACAAGCCATGGAAACCTGCTCTTGGGTAAAGGAGCTTGTAGATACAGGTGGCATTTACAAACCGATGGCGTGGTCTCCAGCACAAGCCTATCAGTTTTTACAAAGTGTTGAAGCTCTCGAAGCAAGCGGATTAATGGTGCGCTTACCGGATTGGTGGAAGAAGCGAACTCGCCCCCAAGTCTCTGTCACACTTGATGCCACGAAGCAATCCTCCATCGGTATGCAAGCCATGCTACATTTTGATGTAAAAATGGCCTTGGGTGATGATGCCATGACGGAAGAAGAGATGTATGCTCTCCTGGAGGAAGAAGATAACCTTGTCTTCTTCAAGGGCCAGTGGGTCGAAGTAGACCATGAAAAGCTACAGCAAGCGATCCAACATTGGAATACACTGAAGGACGAGATGCAGGACGGAGAGATCTCATTCATCCAGGGCATGCGCCTCTTAGCGGGCGCCTCTGTTGATTTAAAACAAGACGACCTCACAGAACAAGAAAGACAATGGAGCCATATCCATGCCGGAGAAACGCTCAAAGAGATACTTCAAGGGCTGAGAGACCCAGGCCGTCTGAGAGATCGCCCCCTTGACCACGGCTTGCAAGCAACCCTTCGCCCCTACCAACAAGATGGTTTAGCTTGGCTTCATTTTCTCACCAAGCTCGGACTCGGAGCCTGCCTCGCCGATGATATGGGATTGGGAAAAACGATCCAGGTGCTCGCCTTGCTACTGCACTACCAGCAGAACACACCAGGAGATGAATACAACCCGTCTCTCCTTGTACTTCCAGCCTCTCTCTTAGGAAACTGGAAAGACGAAGCCCGCAAGTTTACCCCTTCCTTGCGACTTCTATTCCTCCACCCCTCGGAAACATCTAAAAAAAAGCTACTCCAAATCGCAGAAGAGCCCGATGAGTATCTGGAAGAGTGCGATCTCGTTGTCACAACCTATGCCATGTTAACCCGGCAGGAATGGCTCTCTACTGTGGACTGGAATTTGGCCATCTTGGATGAAGCACAGGCGATCAAAAACCCTGGAACACAACAGAGCAAAGCGTCCAAAAATCTATTCGCCAACGCACGAATTATCCTGACAGGAACCCCTGTGGAAAACCGCTTGGGAGACTTGTGGTCCCTGTTTGATTTTATTAACCCAGGATTACTCGGCTCTGCCACGGTATTTAAGAAATTTGTCAAACAGCTAGAGCAACGAACCTCCGACCAGTTTGCCCCTCTGCGCCAGTTGGTAAGCCCCTATATTTTAAGAAGGATGAAAACAGACCCCACGATCATCTCAGACCTACCCGACAAAACAGAGACGACCCGTTATTGTCATCTGACAAGCCAGCAAGTCAAACTCTACCAGCACGTCGTAAAATCAATGAAGAGGACGTTGAAAAAAGAAGAGGGAATCGCTCGACGAGGTTTGGTCTTTCAATTTCTTTTACGGCTCAAACAGATCTGCAATCACCCCAGTCAGTTGACGGGAGATGGCGATTTTCTCCCCCAACACAGCGGTAAGTTTTTACGCCTCACAGAGATTTGCGAAGAGCTTGCTGCTCGACAAGAAAAAGTTCTTGTATTCACACAGTTTCGCGAGGTAATCAAAGCACTGGAAAAACATCTCGTCACCATTTTCCAACGGCGAGGATTGATCCTACATGGCGGAACCAGTGTAAAAAAACGCAAGGGGCTTGTCGCAGAGTTCCAACAGCCAGACGGCCCACCTTTTTTCATTTTATCACTCAAGGCGGGTGGTACAGGGCTCACTTTAACAGAGGCCAATCATGTGATTCACTTTGACCGCTGGTGGAATCCTGCCGTCGAAAACCAAGCCACAGACCGAGCCTTTCGCATCGGCCAAAAACGCAATGTTCTGGTCCATAAGTTTGTCACCCAGGGAACAGTAGAAGAACGCATTGATCAGATGATCCGAGAAAAACAACACCTCGCCAATGAGATCTTATCAGAAAGTGATGAAATCAATGTGACAGAGCTTTCCGATGACGAACTCCTCAACCTCGTTCAACTTGATGTCAACCGAGCAACAAAGTAAGCTAAACCGGTGTTTGAATCACACAGCAGAACAAGCTTGAATCACACAGCAGAACAAGCAAATTCTCACGATTGGCACCATTTCGTAGGAAAAAGTAGGAAAAGAACATGTCACGCTGGTCACAATACGCTCCTTATGTATCCGTAGCAGAACAACAAGCCCAAGCCAGGCGCAGAATAGCCAAGCTACGAAAGCAAGGAAAAGAGATCTACCCTGTTGAGATCCAAGGCCGAAAGATAGCCAAGAGCTTTTGGGGCGCAGGATGGTGCAAACACCTTGAATCCTTTTCAGACTATTCGAATCGATTGCCTCGTGGGCGTCGATATGCTCGCAACGGCTCTGTCTGCCACCTTGAGATACAACCCGGATTGATCGAAGCCATGGTGAGTGGCTCCAGCATCTACGACGTCACCATCCGTATCGATACACTCAGAGCTTCGAGATGGGAAGCTATCAAAAAAGAATGTGCCGGACAGGTCGGTTCGATCCTTGAATTGCTACAAGGCCAACTCTCCAAAGAGGTCATGGCTATTGTCTCTCACCGCACCAAAGGTCTCTTTCCCGAACCCAGTGAGATCTCCCTCTCATGCAGTTGCCCAGACTGGGCCACCATGTGCAAACACGTCGCTGCTGTCCTTTACGGTGTAGGCCACCGACTCGACACACAACCCGAACTTCTCTTCCTGCTGAGAAATGTTGATGCACAAGAACTCATCGAAACACAATTTTCCATCGACGACGCTGACATCACAGAAAATATCCTCGATGACGATATGCTCGGTGATATCTTTGGTATCGACATCGAAATGGACTCCCACAACGAACCCACATCGAAGAAAAAATCCACAAAGAAAAAACCCGTTGCCAAGAAGAGAGCCACAAAAACGAAAGCTGTTGCAAAGAAAAAGTCGGTTGCAAAGAAAAAGCCGGTTGCAAAGAAAAAGTCGGTTGCAAAGAAAAAGTCGGTTGCAAAGAAAAAGTCGGTTGCAAAGAAAAAGACGATGAGGGAGAGTCAAAAGGTGAGGTCCGTCGCAGTGACTTCCGAAGCGTTGC
>JALTMC010000606.1:2902-3597 GCA_027005175.1 Myxococcales bacterium | reverse complement strand
TTTTTGAGTGTGACGTATTCGTAGAGGTTTCGCTTTCTTATGACCAACATTCCAACGTTTTGCTTTACTTCCTTGCTCCATCCCACTACAAATCAAGTCTGTAAGGTTGGGCAGACTTGATTTGTGTTCACCACTGAAGCAAGCCTGAGCCTGAGCATCCAACAGCAATGACTCCTTTCTTTTGGACTGTCGCAAATTCGCAATGACTCCACGAAATCTCACCATCCTACCAATCCGCGAATACTGCGAAAATCACTTTATTATCCGCCGGACTAAAGTCCATCTCTGATAAACGAAGTACCCTGAAGGGCACTGGAACATCAGCCCGACGGAAACCCTATGTGACAGGAAGAAAGTTGTCGCGTTTGAGCTTTTGGAATCCTTGAAAGTAAAGACAATATCACCCTATCGGCTGCTGGAGCAAAGATGGTGCGTGCTTGCTTGTATAATTTCGATGTGGAATATGGATATGATTATGTCAAAGTGGAGAATGGTTCGGGCCAGGCCATGGATATCCTGACAGGGCAACTTGGCAACATCTGTTCGGTTTGGGTGCCAGGCGATAAAGTCAAAGTCACATTGTGGGCAGATGGTTCGGTGGCGAAGTATGGCTTTGATCTCGTCCGTGTCGAAATGCTCAAAGGCTCTGAAATAAAAGCCCGCTTTCCCGGCCAATGGTACGACAAAGACACCGA
>JALTMC010000606.1:0-2892 GCA_027005175.1 Myxococcales bacterium | reverse complement strand
AACTGGCACCGTTATTATGATCCAAATATAGGAAGATACATAACTCCCGATCCATTAGGCCTTGCGGCTGGGATGAATGTATATGCTTATGCTTTGCAAAATCCTTCAACATTTACAGACCCTGATGGTCGGATAGTTTCAGCACTACTACTTGGAGTTGCAGGTTTGATTGGTCTAGGAGCTACAGCCTATGCTCTTAAGGATAAGCCTTCCGTGATCAAGGCCACTCAGGTTGCTGGGAATTTAAGTGCTGGATTTGCAGATAACTTGACTTCTGGTTTTCATATAACTAATCATGTATTTGGAATACCTAGCGCGACAGAGCTTATGCGTCGACTGATGGGAACAACTAAGTTCGTCCGTAGGTCCTCTAGCAACTATAATATAGGTGAACTCTGTGCTTATCCTTGGTTAATTTTTACTGTTGCAGGCTTGTATCAAACTCCCGCTACATTATACCATTTTACAAGTTCAGGGGCTGCTACCCAAATAGTTAGTGATGGGTTTATTATTGGAGGTTCTGGGCTTTATGGTCATGGGGTTTATTTAACCCGTTATAATGCTGCCTGGCTAGCAAGGATGCAAGGGGCTAAATCTGCTCAAACTGTATTTACTATTTCTACAAAGGGGCGAAACATCAAAGCTAAATTGTTTCCTGGCACCTTCACTCATCCGGGAAAATTATGGTTGGACCTGAAAAAATGAAAATTACTTATATGCGTGCTGTTGCATACATTTTAGGGTTAACTCTCTCATTCATCGGAGGAAGTATTGTTCTTATTCTTATGAAAAGAACTGATACACATTTTCTTCAAATCCTGGTCCGTCTTCCTATCTTGTGGATTTTATGGTTTTTTATAGGTCTAGTTTTAGCTGAACATGTTTTTCGTTACTTATATAAGAATGACTCGGGCTCCTGACAGTGCCTTATTCAGGGTCCGTTCAAACCAATCGGATGAGAGAGGTGCTGAAATGCAACAGATCGACATGTAGGGGCGAACACATAGGTTCGCCCCTACATGTCGATAATCGTTACGGTTCTGGGTAGGGGCAGACCCGCGTGTCTGCCCAAAAGTGTTGCATGGTTTTTCTCTGGCTGGTCGTACCATCTGAACGAACCCATTCAGAATAGTGTAACTACTTAATATCCAAGGATAATAAAAATGGACATTCAGAGAAAACAAGCACTGTTTTGTTGTTTAGTGTGACTCTTGAGCACACCCGTTTGTCCAGCAAATTTCTTCCTATCTACCGTCAAATCGATAGAAGGGCTTCCAGGTATGAGTTCCAAACTCAAAAGGCTATCCAGTCGCGAATGCCGTTCTCTTCTGTAAGACTTTGTAAAGTATGTTAAAATCGCTATGTCCATTTTATGAAAGACTGTCAGGTTCCCGTGTATAAACAAATTAAATTTTCTTTATCCAAAACTCCGAGTTGATTCAACAAAATACTATCGCTGACTTATGCTGCATTCAAAGTTGTGGGATTCAGCTCCAAGCTAAGTCAGAGTCATTTCTCTAAACACGCTTTGGGCTTTATTACGGTTTGACTTATTAGTAGCTTTCAAGGAGAAACCTATGTTTCGTACTCTAATCATTTTATTTGTGTCCACTTCTTTCCTTTATTCATGCGTAGATAAGGCTACGACACCGGTGCTATCCAAGCAGAAGCAAGCCTTATCCAGTACTACCCAGAAACCAGTTCTACCTACCCAGGTGAAGGCAAAGCTTCAGGCGTGGCGAAAGGTGCATCAGAAGCGAGAGAAGCGGACGTTACTACAGCAACGTCGAGCCAGGATCCATCAGCGGTGGCAGTCGAGGCGAGCATGGCGAGAGGCGCGGCGGTTGCGAATGTTACAACGGGCTCGGAATATTCGCAGCCAGCTTGTGAAGATTAAGGCTGCTCGGAAATAATAGGCGACACAGAGGTGTTGGTGGGAACTTGAAGCTGCACTTGACATGTTGCTCTCTGAAAACTACACTCGGAGTGAGTAATATAGTACTCAGATGAGGAGCAGTACGATGTCGAGATTCCAGGCGAAGACCAATACAATTCTGGAGAAGGAGTTGGAGTTTCTGCGTGAAGAGATGGGGCTGCGTCAGAACCAGAAGGCCGATTTGCTCCGCGAGTTGGCAGTTCTCGCTGGTTGGATAGTCCGACAGGCCAACCAGGGTCGGGTCATTCAGGCACAAGGAGAAGATGGAGTCCAGGTACTGGAGCATCCCGTTCTTGCACGTTTGCAACAGGAGCAACGGCAACTGGGGGAACCTCTACAGCTTTCACAGACAGAAGTGGAAAAGCTCGCAGAAATTATGGGAAGAGAGTTTCGTCCCTCGGCAAAGCTGCGTGACTCCCTGCTCCGTATCGCGGCTCCCGATCGCCAGCCGCCTCCAATTGAATGGCGAGAGGCTAAGAAATAATTGTGTCCCAGGTGATTGTTGAGCCTTTGGCACGGAAACATCGACGACTACTCAAAGATTTTCGTAACCAGGAGCCAGGCCTGGTCACATATCTCCAGCGATTTGCGCTTCGGCACAGTGAGAAGGATTTGTTGGCCCAAACTCATGTGGCTCTGATGCAGGAAGATGAGGAAGAGCGGCTGGCCGGGTACTTCAGCCTCACAACCGTCAGCGTTGAGAGAGCATCACTGGCACCTGTACCTGGGCTGGCAAAGCTCCCACGATTTCCAATACCGGGAATTCTATTGGCTCGTCTGGCTGTCGATGAACGCGCTCAGGGCCAGGGATTAGGTCGATATTTATTCGAGGAGGTGCTGGGAAAAACATTGCAGCTTTGCAAAGAGGGTCCTGTCCGCTTCCGGTTATTTGTCACTGATGCACTCAATGAAAACGCAGCGTTCTTTTATGAACAGTTCGACCTCCAACGGCTGAG
>JALTMC010000605.1 GCA_027005175.1 Myxococcales bacterium | reverse complement strand
CTCGCTCAATATTGCCAGCACTTTGGGCGAGGTGACCTTGTAATTAGAGGGAGAGGTTTATGTGTTGTTGTCGTTTTTTTCGCCACTGAAACAATGTTTGTTGTAGCCGATCTCTCCATCGCTTTGACTCTTGCTCCCAGCGTGTTTTCAGTATACCTGTGGAAGTCAGGACGTTTTGCTTGCAGTTCTGTAACTGTCGCCATTGCAAGAGGGCAAGTTGCTCTTGCAACTTGATGGAGTGGGGATATCTTTGAGCAGCTTTGGCTGCAAGTGTTGCACATACAAGTGGCTTTGCTCGGCACCGCTTCCAGCGTTGAAGAAGCCCAACAACCAATGTTGGATGTTGGGATGTTAAGATAGCTGTGCGGGTAAATTTAAATTGAAACACCATTTGAACAGCTTTGGGTGTGAGTTTTGGGTTTAACATGACCGAGATACTGAGGTCCCTGGTCGCTTGTTGGTAGAGTTTGAGCCGAGCCAGTATGTAGCCACGTAACAGGTAGATATCTGTGGCGGTCGGGTTGAGAAATAGGCCTTTCTTGCTCCACAGTAATGCTCTCTTGGGCTGCCAAGGTCTTTGAAATGTGTAGTGCCGCGTGAGCAGAGCGGCGAGCATATAGTCCGAGGGATGTTGTGGGAGCAGGCGTTTGATTCCCGCATCAAATGCCTTGGGTGGGAGCTTCGTTAATGTTTTCCACTGCTGTGGCAGCAAGTGGTAGTTGTGCTGGCGGGCATAGGGGGTGGCCCAAAGGAAGACAACCAAGGCGAGACCGGCTATGCTAGCCAGGAGAAGTGGTGAATGAAAGTGGGCAGTTGCGCGATCTTGTTGGAGGCGGTTTAGGGCAGCGAGGAACACTAGAAAAGGAAAGGCTGTGCCTAGAAATTCCAGGTTGAAGTCTGTAGCATTTTGCAGCAGCAAAGCAACCATTGCGAGCAATACACTGTGTTCAAGAAGTCCCTGGCTGCGATGTATCATCTGCCAAAATAAGAAGATGGCACAGCATACAAAGAGCAGTCCAAAGGGAATCCCCCAATCCACAAAAGGTTGGAGCCATTGTGATTCGATGTGTGTGATGGTTTTTTGCCCGCGATAGGGAGTGGTGGATGAGGCAAAGCGATGCCATGCCATGGGTGTTGCACCGCGTCCCGCACCCCAAAGTGGGTAGTGGCGTATCATGGGATGAGCGAAAGCCCAGCTTGTCTTCCAGTCTACGGTTGGGTTGGTTGGAGCGGGGGCATAGGATTGTGTGCCCCACAAAAGTAGGCTTCCAACCCCAAGAATCCCAAGACCCAGAGCAATGCGATAGCCTACATTCTCCCATACGATTTTCCAGCCTCTCCACACTGGCTTGGGGTCGCGAGACGAACGTTGGTAGTTTCGATTGGCGCGTTTTTTTCGCTTTGCATCTTCCAGAGCATCTGCGGCTGTTTTGTGGGGGAGAGGCTCGGCTGTTGCAGGATCGACGGCTAGAATGGGTAGTGGGTCGTAGATGGGGTCGATCTTGGTTGGGTCGTGCGTACTTTTTGTAAAGACTTGATGACCAAGCAGCCATAAAAAGAGGAGCACTCCTCCCAGGAAAAGAAGAAACGAATACACAGACAAAGTGAGCAACAGAGTGACGGACAAGATACCGAGAGCTGTTGACCAACCGATACGTTCTCGCAGTGAGTTGGCGTTGGCGAGGAGTGGGAGTACAAGCAATGCATGGAACAGAAGATAACCACTGAGGTGCTTGAGGTTGATAAAGGGGGAGCCGAGTAACCAACCACTTGGTGTCGAGGTTGTGGGGGTGTAAAGGCCCATGAGAGGGGTAGGTATATACAGCAGTGTTTGTAGGAGGATGAGTCCACACAAAGCTGCAGCGGTAACTGTGGAGATGTGGAGCAACTGCCACATACGTTCCTGTTTGTAGCTCCATTGCAGTACAGCAACATAAAGCAAGAGACAGGCGAGATCCCGGATGAGTTTGGCTGTGGTTTCAGGGGGGGCGAGGCTAAGGGGCTGCCATGGCCCTTTGGGAAAGAGTCCGACGGCTCCGAGAGTTTGCTTGAGAACCTGGGCTGTGGCTGGTGATAGGGTGCTGAGCCAAGACAAGGGAAGGGGTAGGAGTTGAAAGCTTGTGACAGCCACAGCTGTTAGGAATAGCCAAAACCATCCGTTGGTGAGGACACCTCGGGTGGCAGTGGGTCGAAGCCGAATTCGATAGGTGAGATAAAAAGCCAAAAGACTCGCAAGAATCCCCATCCCTGCGTAGGCCAGGGTATGAACACCTCCCAACAGAAAAGGTGGAAGGATTAAGGACAGAGAGATAGGGATAAGAGTCCAGGGATTCACGATGTTAAGAAAGGATTGGTCAGGTGCCAGGCTTTGGGTTTTAAGAAGGCGCGAATACCGAGGTGTGATAGAGTCACACCCAGGCCCGAGTCTTGTCGGCCAGACCAGGGAAGCCGTGGGCTGATTCGGTCGCAACAATTCCAGTACGTGGAGCCTGCGTTGAGTTTGTCGAGCATATCGAGAGCTCGCTCCTGACTCGGTGTATAGACACCTGCTGTCAAGCCATATCGGGTGTCGTTCATCAGGGCAAGAGCTTGCTTGTCATTGTCTACAGATTGGATCCCAATAATAGGGCCAAAGCTCTCTTCGCGCATTACATCCATGCTGTGATCGACGTTGCTCAGAACAGTGGGCTCAAAGTAGTACCCTGTCCGGTCCATGGCCTTTCCACCACACTCTAGCTTGGCTCCTTTGGCCAACGCATCGGCGACTTGTGCTTCCAATATCGCGATTTGCTCCTTGCGAGCGAGTGGGCCGATGTATGTGTCTTTGTCGGCAGGATCGCCCACAACAAAGCCTTTGACGATCTTAACAAAGGCTTCCACAAATTCTTCGTAGATCGACTGGTGCACATAGATACGTTCCACAGAGCAACAGCTTTGTCCGGTATTGTAGAATGCACCGTCGGAGAGGGCTTCTGCTGTCTCTTGGATGGGAGCGTCATCACAAACATAGCTTGGGTCTTTGCCTCCCAACTCAAGCTGTACTGGGATTAATCGACTGGCAGCAGCGGCTGCCACCTTGCAACCTGTGGCATGGGAGCCTGTAAAAAAGATTCCGTTCAGGGGTTGCTCTAACAGTGCCTTTCCTGCTTCGCCTCCCCCCACAATGACCGTGAATACATCTTCAGGAAGGCCCGCCTCTTTCCAGAGTTTTCCGATCGCCAACCCTGTTTGTGTGGTGTATTCGGAAGGTTTGTATAGGACCACGCTTCCCGTAAGAAGAGCCGGGATAAATACGTTGGAACCCACAAAGTAGGGATAATTCCAGGCTGAAATATTACCGACCACACCGAGAGGATCGTAACTGATCTTTTCTTCATTGCGAATGGGGGGAGCAAGGAGATCTGTGGGGATCTTGAAGTCTGTTCGGGTGCTGAGGAGATTGCTTGGTTCTTCTTCTACCTTTTTCTCTGGGACCGCTTCCATTTCAGGGTTCGTCTCCGCCGACTCTTCCACAGCGGTAAGTTCAGGGTCTGTATCAGAAGAGGCGGTTTCATCCAGCGACACCACTGTGTCAGGTGCTTCCCGAAAGACTACATCGGTAGCCATCAACGCCTCGGTTTGATCCAGAAAAAAATCGATACGTTTGGGAGTGGCCAGTATTTCACCACGAGCTTGTGAAACAGGTTTGCCCATCTCTGTGCTGAGAATCTTTGCGAGTTCATCAGCTCTTTCTTCCAACAGACGACGAAACTCTTTGACAATCGTAGCCCGGTCATCAAATGTTTTGGCAGCCCAACTGGGTTGAGCAGCACGAGCTTTTTTGTAAAACTCAGCTATTTGTTCTGGGGTGTGATCTGCAACAGACTCGAGCATTTCTTCTGTTGCGGGATTGATTGGTTGGGGCATCCGTTAAGCTCCAATTGCTTCAGTAAAGATCTGGCGGAAATCGGACTCAGAGACAGGGCATGGATTGGACAGATGGCAACCATCTTGCAGCGCGTATTTTACAAGATCCTCAAGATGTTCCATGGTCACGCCTGCTTGACCCAAGTGAGTCGGCACGCCTAGTTCATGTTGTAACAAGACCAGCCAGTTGATAAATTCCTCGTGATTGGCAGGAGTTAAACCGGCAGCTTGAGCCATGCTCACAAAGCGGTCGGGGACTGCTTTGGCATTAAACCTCATCGCGTGTGGCATCAATATCCCGTTGGCCAAGCCGTGATGCATATCCACAACAGCGGACAACGAGTGTGCACAGGAGTGAGTGACTCCCAATCCTTTTTGAAAGGCTGTGGCACCCATCATAGACGCTTCTAACATCTCCCCTCGAACTCGCAGATGACGTGCTTCTGACAGATCATCACCCAGGCGAGCTTTGGCAGCGGCTTTGGCCGTCTCATCTCCAAGTTGTAGGCGAGCAAAGTCGTAGCAGTCGCGAAGACTGTTGGCGACCATGGAGATGCCTTTCAGGGCAATGCCGTCTGACATCGGGTGATGACCTTTGGCCAAGTAAGCTTCTACGAGATGGGATAGAGCGTCCAAGCCTGTGGCTGCTGTGATGCTGGCAGGTAGATTGAGAGTCAGGGTTGGGTCAAGGATCGCATAGTTGGGCATCATGCGCGGCGTGAAAATGATCTTCTTTACTTTGGTCTTTTCATCTGAAATGACGGAACTACGGCCCACTTCACTGCCTGTTCCCGCAGTGGTCGCGACCATAATCATGGGGGGGATGTGTTGGTCGGCAGGTAATCCGTCGGGTTTGCCATCTTCATAGTCAAAAACATCACCGGGGTGATGGGCCATCAATGCGATGGTCTTGGCCACGTCAATGGCCGCACCACCACCCAGGCCAATCACGCTGTTGGAGTTGCTCTGTAGATATACTTCCACACCAGCATTGACTTGAGACTTAACTGGGTTTCCCCCGATCTCTGAAAAGAGAGTGGGTTGCAGTCCGCCGTCGCGCAACATCTGCATGAAGTCTGCAACCAATGGAAGCGATGCCAGACCTCGGTCTGTGACAACCAAAGGGCTAGTACATGCCTCTTCTTTGAGTAGGGAAGGTATCTCTTTGCTTGCATCTACACCGGACAAAACGGCTGTCGGAAAGTTATATCGGAGCCATGTGCTCATGTTGTGGGTAACCTCTCTTGTGGGTACATCAACGAGACAAACCCCACCAACATATCCAATTTTATTCACAAGTCAACAACATTTCTTGTGCAGAAGTTCTATCTGTCATGAGTGGTTTGGGTCGCTCCAAACCTTGTAGCCCACCCCGCTCTCTACTGGTTCCGTCTGTTGCGTTTGGCTTTGGCTACCGCTAGAAAATCGTCCAGTTCTGCGTAGGGGGAGAGTAGATTGTGGTCGGTTGGGTCTTGAAATTCGGGGTGCCACTGCACGGCATAAACATACGGAAACGAAAGTGGATCAGAGGCATCGACATCCTCCGGCAGATAGCGAATCGCCTCGATAATGTCGTCTTCTGTCGAAACGGCTTCCACTCGAAAGCCCGGTGCCAAGTCTTTGATCGATTGGTGGTGTACCGAGTTGACTGTTCC
This sequence comes from Myxococcales bacterium, assembly GCA_027005175.1. Classification (GTDB taxonomy): domain Bacteria; phylum Myxococcota_C; class UBA6777; order UBA6777; family UBA6777; genus M3003. The sequence goes on along the minus strand of JALTMC010000605.1, from coordinate 7,694 downwards.
TCCGATTTTCCCCTGATGCAACTTGTGCAGCAAAGAACCTTCTGTAAATCGGATATCATGGAAGTTCTGGTCGTAGATATCCCAACTTCGATGGACAAGTGTTCCTTCCACTTGGGTGTTGATATCTTGATACATGGTGCCACCAAAGGCCGCGTTAATGATCTGCTGGCCACGGCAGGCCCCCAAAATGGGAATATCTTTTTCAAAACAAAGTTTGATCAATTCTCTTTCATAGATGTCGCGAATTCTGTCTCCTTTCCATTCGGGCTTGAGGGGAGTCTCCCCATAGGATTCAGGCGCAACATCCGAACCTCCTTGCAAAACAAGACCATCGATCTCATCGATATAAGATGCCAAGGAGACTGTCTGGTTTGATGTGGGAATCAGGAACACAAAAGAGCCACGAGTCATCGCCCAGTGGGCCATGGACTCCTCAACATACAAAAGCGTTTTTCCCTTAAAAATAGCTCGCTCGGAGTCAGCATGGAAAAAACAAGCGGAGATACCTAAACGCAATGGACGATCTGACATACAGTGATACTTTCTGTCTCAAGGGGTTATCGCATAAATACAAAGATCTGGGTCCAGAAGTATCGACCATTGCATTGGTCGAGTCCGACCCCGATGTGGGAAAAGGAGCTGCTGAGGATATTGCGACGGTGTCCTGAGCTATTCATCCACATGTTCATGACACCGGCAGGGGTACGTGACCCATAGGCTACATTCTCACCATACGTGCTCACTCTTAAACCTGTGGCACGAACTCGTGAACCAAGATTGGCGTGGGATAAGCCGCCCCGGCCACACTGTGATGTGCTCCACTTACGAGCTGCTTCCGCCAGCTTGCTGTTGCATTGGAGAGGACTTCGCCCAGCTTTTTGTCGCTCCTGGTTCACAATGGCTAAAACCTGTTGTTCTGCCGCATTGTGCGAACAATTGGAGTTGTTTCCGTTGTTGTTGTTTCCATTGTTGTTATTCTGGTTTCCGCTTTGATCCTTGTAACATGATTGTCCTCCGTTTTTGGGCAAGTAGCCCGGCAAGCAAACACATCGGATGGTGGGTGTAGTGCTTTGGCACTGTTGTCCGCTACCACAGCTTTGCGGGGCTCCCCATTGGTTACACTGACCGACTTGTTCACAGACCTGGTACTGTTGGCCTGCACATCGTTGGTATCCACGGCGACACGGGTCCTTGCAGGTACCGTTGGACTGGCACCTCCCGTCCTTGCAGGTCTGATTGGACGGGCATGCGATGGCTTTTGTCCATTCAAAACAACCATTGGCTGCTTTGCTGCAGTTTTGGTAGGCACTGCCCAAGCATTGAACTTGCCCGGCCTGACACTGGTTTGTACAGCCACCATTGTTATTGTTGTTGTTGGGAAGGATGCATTTTCCCTTTTGACAAACGTTGCCACTTGCACATTTAACAGGGTTATTCCAAACGGCGCAACCTTTGTTGTTGTTGCTACAAGTCTCGACAACATCACCTGCTGTACATCGTCGGGTTCCGAGCTTGCAGGGGGTGCTGCATGTACCATTTCCGCCTGTTGGTTTGCACTGTGCTTTCTGACACAGCGTTCCCTGGGGGCATGTATGGATGGCCTCGCGCGGTTTGCCACAAGCGTCAAACCAATGGATGGTTTGGCCGACACATTGCTTTTTGTGGCGGGGGTTTTGGCAGTTGCCCTTGGCGGTGCCACCTGAGCTACACTCGTACTTCCCGTTGTTCTCCTGGCATGAGGTCCCGGTAGGACAAGGTAGAATCGCCCAACCAAAGCAACTTGTTTGTATCGACTTTGCACAGACCAAGATGCCCGTAGGGGTGCATTGTTGTGTGTAAGGTGTACAAGCTTGTGGGCACGACGTGTGGGAAGAACAGGAGAGTGCGAGCAGGAAACTTCCCATCACAACGACCAGAGAAAGTGATTTTCCAGACATAATGTGTATTCCCTTGCAGGAAAAGAAAACCCTGTGACATGGATTGACTCAGGCGACAACGATGATCACAGTATCGGCGTGAATCTGGAAAAGGTGCTTTCTACCTGCGAACGGTGTGAGTGCCAACCGCTTTCTCTCTATTTTTCTTTGTGTTGGGAGAGTGTCAATCTCTTGCGTCTGTTGTAGTGCTATCAAAGTTGTTGCTATCCGTCAAGAGCGCAGCAAATTGCGAAACCTCAGCAGAACAGGTATAGTCAGTGGTTGCGTGGGGATCTACTAGGAAAACCCCGATGTATCCGATAGCGGGCTGGCCCTTGTTTGATAGGATTTTCAGGAAGAAAGTATGCGTCATCCAACCAGTACAGAGCATCCCACTCCTTTACGTGGCGGAGATGAAGGCGAACTACTCAAACAAATACTTCTTTTGGAATTGTTTGAAGTTCTCACCCATCATCAGGGTGAGCTTTGGTTCCTCTCGGCAGGACTTGAGTCGAACGAAGGCTCTCGCATGGCAGATATGCCAGCGTTGGACTGGTATGCTGCTGCGGGAGGGGCCAACGATCCGAGTCTTTGGCAGAGCTTTCCATTGTGGGAATTGCAACGTCCCTTTCTAATGCGTGGGGAGTTCTTAAGCACCACCGCTTTGGCTTTGCGTGCAGTCGAAACCTGGCATGAAAAAGGTATCGCAGGTCGAGTCGCTTTGGCTGACACAGATCCTGGAAAAATACGGAGCCTGGAGCCTTATCTCTTTGGGTCACGTCCTGTGAATACGGAGTGTGACACAGAGAGCTGGCCATTTCGTTTCTATCAGATGTGGGGAGATCCAACCCAGTCCCTACGAGATATGGCGTACGGTGGTATTGTTCGTGGCCCTGGAGTTGCTCTTTTGCAAATGCCCGAGTTGATGACCTACGCTGGCTCTTGGCTTTCCTTGATTGAAACCTTGATGCTGCGGAAGATCTGGGTGATTGTTACCTTGCCCTCGGCTTGGTCCAGTCGTCGTGAACTCTTACGGAAATCTTCCTACCATCGGTTGCGAGAGGGGGTAGAGAGCCTTCGATATCCCGCACTGTCCTATCGAGTAAAAGGGCGGGGTTTAAGTTGGAAGCCTCATGCAACTTACGAAGTTTGGGTCTTGTCGCCTGATCATCTCTTTGAAACCTTTGCTCAACGTGCGAAGAAAGCGATTCATCAGATGTTTGTTCAAGGCTTGGAGCGCCCTGAGCAAAAAGGTAAAGTGCAAGGCATTCACGTGGAGCGTCTCTTTGAACATCGCTCCAAATCGCAAGTTTTCGATTCTTTGTTTCCTGTTCCTGTCGCACAAGAGGCCCAGGTGCTTCAAGGTCAGGAGCGTGACCTCCCCGAGGTGGTACGGTTGTGGGAGTTGTTGATGGATGAACACGCGGCCTTTGACCATCACTTCCGGCGTCGTTCCTTGTCTGGCTTGCATCTTCGGCAAAGTCTCCTTGTACAACTCTCCCAACCCGAACATCTTCTGCTTGTCGTTCGTTGTGGCTTTCGTATCGTGGGATTTTTAACCGCACAGGTGCTTCGAGCACCTCTCTTTCACACTTCCAGAATTGGTCAAATTGTTGATGTTTTTCTACTTCCTGAGTGGCGCTCTCAAAAAGTAGGAGAAGAATTGGTCAAACTTGCGGTGGAATGGTTTCACTCCATGGAGCTTACTCAAATCGACCTGAATGTCGCTATCGATAATCAGGTCGGGCGCGGCTTCTGGGCCAAACATGGATTCAAACCTTATCTCCATGTTGTCTCTCGCTTTGTGCAAGAATGATGAATCTCAACAGAGCTGCCCCACGTGGAACTCCCGGCCCCTTGGAGTGCCTCTATGTCGCAAAGAAAAATAACCTTCTTTTTGAAGACAGGTACTTTTCTTTTTGAATAAATTTAATGATGGAACGTCAAAGGTAGTGAAGAGAAGGATAGGGTGACGAGCCCCAACCCTGTATGACGAGCGTCCCAATCACATTGTTTTGTCGTTGCAGCTCGGGAAAACTTCACCTTGTTGATGGTTCTTGTGCGTATAAGACCCCTACCAACGGTTTCTTGTGCGCACAAGACTCATCTATTTCCCCCCACGCTCTTGATCATTGCCCACCAAACTCAACGTTCCTGTGGTGTTTTGTGGCAAACCACATGAATTCTCAGCTATCGGGTTGAACCGTTCTGACTTTCGGGCCTTTCGTGTCCATCGAACGCAAGGTTCCTGTGGTGTTTTGTGGTGAACACCATGAATCATCCCAACAAAAATCTACCAACTTTAGAACCTTCAGTCTCCACGACTCTCAACGTTCCTGCGGTGTCTTGTGGCTTCGAAGCTTTACCAATGCTTTAACATCTCCCTCATCAAAAGCATCGAGTGCTTGTTGTGCCGGGTTTTTCTTTTCTTTTAGCCTGTTCCACAGAGGCTCTAGAAAGACTTCTTCCTTAAAGCCACGCTGTTCAAGGGCTTGTTGTGCCTGTGTGAGGACGGTGGTCAGGAAGTTGTCGATCGGTTCGGTGGCTGCTAGGCCCTGGCGCATCACATCGTGTCCATAGGTTCGCATGGTGGACCAGAGTTTGTCACCCCGTTCTTTTTGAAGCCATGTCATGAGAGTCTGGGATGCTTCCACGATCCCGAGCGAGATCGCTGACACAACCATGGTCTCATGGTGGGGTTGCTGGCAGGCTGCCCGAAACTCCACAGTACCGTGGGCACTTCGTAGTCGCGCGCTGTTCCAGATATAATGTTCGTGAAAGAGGAATGCGTCAAAGTCTGGCCCGTGTGTTTCGAGATAGTTATTGAATGCGCCTTTTTGCGGCAAGTACTGGCCATTCTCGCGGTGAATGAGATGTTTTTGGTCACAGAGTTGTTCGATCCAGTCGCTCATCTCATGGATAGGGCCAACAGGTATCCCATGTCGGCACTCTGCTGCATGGATCTCGCCCATCAATCCCTCGCGAGCACTGTGAAACCCACTGGATGCACCCCCACAGATGGGTGAGTTGGCACACAACGCAATAACAGCCGGAGTTAAGAGGTTCGACACATTGTGCACCACCGGGATCTCCGTGCGATTGATATCGATATGCACTTGGTCACTGGCGGTTGAGGTAAAGTGTAGCCAGGCCGGACCAATGACATCGTGGAGCACTTTGTAGCGACTCTTGGGCGACATTAAGGAAAGTTCCCCGGGGGTACGCGGCTGAATACCGTACCCAAGGATATGGTAACCCAGCTTGTCTGCCGCTTGACGAAGCCGTAACATGGCGGCCTCATGCACCTCTGCTAGTTTGTGAAGATCCTGGCAAGGTCCTGTGATCACCTCCATCGTTCCCCAGCCCACTTCCAGGGAGTAGGTAAAGTCTGGACCCTCAAGGCCAACAATCAGATCGTTGCCTTCATAGATGGGCTTTAGGTCTCCTGCTTCCAGCAACAGTGGCCACATCGCTTGAACATCGGCGGCATAACCTTCGTCTGTGACCACCGGGTACTCCGCCTCTCTGCCGATCTGTCGCGGTCCTCCCCGTTTCTCGGGGAAGTTCGCAATGAACTGTTCTGTTAACTTTTTTATAGTTGCCGTGTGTTGTGATTCCATTGTGACCCATTCCTGTTGGTTGGCTTCTCGAATGTCGCGTAAAACCCCTCCTCGAATCTGCCGGGCTTTCCCCCGGATTGAGTGGGAGAGAAACTCAATGGAAAGAAGCGATGATGACTGGTAGTTGACTGTAGTGTGTGCAGATGGCACTGGCTTTGGTGTTTGCGCTATCTCGATCGATCACTCCAGTGTATAGGATGGATTTCACACCAAGGGGGTTTGGCCCCGCGATATCGTTGGCTTCCCGATCCCCAACATGAGCCATATTTTCGAGGGGAACATTAAATCGTTTGGCTGCTTCGTCAAAGACTTTGCGTTGGGGCTTGGCTGCACCAACTTCATCCGAGTAGATAAAAACTCGAAAGTACTTTGCCAAATCAAAATCCATGAGGATCTGTCGTAAACCCCAACCTGGCGTTACAATCGTATCGGAGATGATCCCAAGCATACAGGTCTGGGAGAGTTCTTTTAGAGCCGCTTCGATGCCGGGCGCAAGCTCGGGAGGGGTGATGATCTCCATGCGTTCCCACGATGCGACCACCTCACCAAAACCAGAAGATAACTCCATCCCAAGGTAGTGATACGCTTCAGCCAATCGCTGACGTACTGTGGGTGTAAAGTGCTCTTTCTTCCAGTTGTGAAGAAACCAGTCGTTTGCGTGATCAAAGGCATCGCGAAGTTGCTTGTCTGTCAATGCAGGGTTGGCTTTTTTCAACTCTTCTGACAAGAGTTGATACCGAGCTTTCAACTTTGTTGGCAACCCCTGCGCTGCACGCTTTGGCTCATCCGATTCATCGCGAACAATCGTATCCCAAAAGTCAAATGTAATCGCACGTATCAAGGTTTCCTCCTGACTGGACCTGAATTGGGTATATTCCAACATCGCTTCGAATACTATTCGAAGCGATCCTCTTGTACCACAAAATATAATGTATGACATTCTTGGTCTGGTGGGGTTACGTACAAGCTCTGGACGGACGAATGAAAAGATTGAAAAGCTATGGGTGAGTTCGATGGATTCATCAAACCCACTTTTTTCCCATACAAATAGAATACTCAGGTATAAGTAAGTCTCACTTGCTCTCTTTCTCTTTTGAGGCGGTGAAGCCCTTGACACTACTGCCCTTGTTATGCTTGGAACCAAAATACAAAACGAATTGATACTGATGTCGAAGAGGGTCTTATGCGAAAATCAAAGTTGATACAATCGATCTTTCGATGGTTACAGTTGCCTATGGTTGTTTGGTGGGTATGGGCGGCTTCCGTACAAACCAATGATCCTGACCCCATCTTGTGGATCAGTATCTATGGTTTGGCAGCTTTGTTCTCGTTGCTTGGCTTTTTTCGCTGGGGTGGTGCCATCCCAGCTTTGTGTCTGTTTTTTGTGGCAGCGATTGGAAGCCTCTATCTCTCCTTTGGAGTGATTGGCCAACAGCATCTTTTTAACAGTGAAGAGGGGCGTGAAATGATGGGCCTGGCTATTGTTTCCTCTTGGATGTTAGGAGTTGTTTGGTTGCAACGTGATGTTTCTCGCTAAGATTTGCTGAACGGACCCGCTATTGCGGAAACCCCCTATCATTGCTGAATCATCCGTATGATCAGGTTATTCGATCAGGTGGTTTCTCCAAAGGTGGTCAGTGGATTGATGCTCGCAAGAACTTCCTTGTACCTGTCCTGTCATTGGGGGGGAAATTCTTTTTTCAAAACGTGCGTCACATAACTCTATCGCTGTTTTTTCAATCATAGCTAATGTAGCTTCGATGGCAGAAAATACCTCGTCATTGCGAAAGCGAAGGATGTAGAAACCCAAATTCTCCAAATAGGTTTGCCGTTCAGTATCACGAGCTTGTGCTATCTTATGAACCGAACCATCCAACTCTATAACAAGCTTTGCCTTTCCACAATAAAAATCTACCACAAAAGGACCTATGGCATGTTGCCTTCGAAACCGTAAGCCTGCAACTTGCTTGCGGCGAAGTTTCTCCCACAACACCTTCTCTGCCGGTGTCTGCGACGATCGAAGCTCCTGTACAACCGGCTTCAACGATTCCCATTTCTTGGGTGTTGGACGCCACTTGTTTGTCATAAGACCCCTCCCCCTATCACTTTCTGATGGGACTCCAACTTCCCCCTCCCCACCAACGGTGGAGGAGGGGGA
>JALTMC010000604.1 GCA_027005175.1 Myxococcales bacterium | reverse complement strand
AATCTACGGTTCTGATCTCTGGTGAAAGTGGGACAGGAAAAGAGCTTGTTGCTCGGGCTTTGCATCGTCTTTCAAAGCATTCAACCTCTCCCTTTTTGGCCATTAATATGGCAACCGTTCCCCCTGATATGGCTGAGGCACAACTGTTTGGTCATGAGCGAGGAGCCTTTACGGGAGCCGTTCAGCGTAGAGAGGGCTTGTTTCGAAGCGCAAAAGGGGGCACGGTCTTTCTTGATGAAGTTGGGGAAATGTCTCTGTCTGTTCAGGCCAAACTGCTGCGCACTCTTGAGAATAATGAAGTCATTCCCGTTGGGTCAGATCGGGCAGTCAAGGCTAATTTTCGATTGGTTGCTGCAACCAATCGGGACCTGGAGCAGCAAGTCAGCCAAGGGCTGTTTCGTCAGGACCTCTTCTTTCGTCTCAATGTTCTTGGTATCAAGATCTTACCGCTTCGAGAGCGGCGGGAAGATGTCTCCGCCTTGGCCAACCACATGCTTCAAAAACACAATCGGTCTTGTGGTAAGACAAAAAGAGGCTTCTCCAATGAGGCGATGAGGGTCTTAGTAAGCTACCATTGGCCTGGAAATGTACGAGAACTTTCCAATGTTATTGAGCGTGCGGTGATTCTCAGCGATGGAGAAACCATCACTCCTGAAGACCTTCCTGCCGATCTTGTCTCTCAGGAACCCCTACCTATGTGTCTTAAGCATGCAGTCGCAGAAGCAGAAAAACGGCATATCCAGTGGGTTCTGAGTACGGTTGATGGGAATCGAGAGAAAGCTGCAAAGCTTCTTGAAATCGATAGAGCAACTCTCTATCGAAGACTGGATAAGTACCAAGTAAAATAAGTACTTGTTTGTTTTGTGATGACTCCTGTATGTTGAGGACACTCTCATCTCGATTGCTCTCCTTCTTTTTTTGGTTCGGACCTTTGTTGTTTGTCGCAGCCTTGCGACACTCCGGTTAATTGTGGGCAGAAAGGAAGTCCGAGGGCGTAGCTTTTATTTTCGTAGGTGGGAAACCCCTTTGCCCTTTGAGCCAATGATGTAGAGCTTTTCGTAGGGGAGAACTTAGGTTCTCAGGTTGTTAGTAGCTTGAATATTCAGGGAAATTTGATTCTTGCTTCTTGAAGCTATGATGGAGAGCCACTTGATGTTTGCTTTCTCCGGATTGTGATGGCTCTACCTTTCTGTTGCTTGTCGCAATTCTGCGACGGTATATCTGAGGATTGTCGCAACTTTGCGAGTTCTGCTTTTCCTTTCTTTTTCCCGGATGTAGGCAAGTTCGTTCCTTTTGATTTGTATCAAGCTTCGATCGAGATTATGTCAAGATTCGAGCAAACTTTTATCAAGTCTTCACCAGAGTTTTTGGAGCTTGTTTTTGTGTGATGATGCCTGAATCTTATTGTCAGGTAGTTAGTTATATCCTAATCCTTTGGCAAGCGGGGTTGTGGAAACGTTTGACTCGTCGTTTCTGGCATTGTTGTTGCTCCTGTCTTCTTCAGAGTTGCTTCAGGTGATTCGGATTTTCTCTTTCACTTGTCAACCAGGACGAGGAGGGTGTTATGAAACGTTTCTTTTTTGATCAGTACCAACGTCGGAACTCATGGCCCGTCATTGTGAGCGGGGTTGCCCTAGCCTTTTTTTGCATATCCCTTCTTTTTCAGGTGATTACAAGGAGGGCAGAAGCGATTCCGGCATTTGCGAGAAAATACCGAACCTCTTGTCAAACATGTCATGTTGCTTATCCAAAACTGACTCCCTTTGGTGAGGCCTTTCGCAATAGTGGCTACCAGTATCCAGAAGACGATGAAGATAAGATTAAAGAATACCTGCTTAAACTGGGTTCAGATGCGTATAAGCGAGTCTTTCCAAAGTCTGTTTGGCCCAATAGTATTCCAGGGAATTTGCCGATTGCCGTCAGAGGTGCCGTTGTTGCGGCTGTTAATTTTAAAGAGAAAAGCGAAAATAACTTTGAGTTTCAGCCTCCTGAGATCAATCTAATTACGGCGGGCGCACTTTCTGAGAATATCTCATGGTGGGTTGGTGCACACCTCTTCGCTGGGGGAAGTGTGGGTAGTCTTGGTAGAAGCTTTGTTCAGTTCTCGCATCTTTTTGATTGGTGGGATGTTCCACGACACCTATTCAATCTACGAGTGGGCCAGATTGATCCAAATGCAGTTGCGTTCTCTGGGAGTCGCTCCTTAACAATGAGTGGGTTTCGTCTGGGGGGATTTAGCTTGCTCAATTATGCGATGGGTCAGTCAACAGCAGCAGCAGCACACGGATTAACAGCAGCTTATCAAGGCGGCTTGCGTACTCAAAACCCGGGTGGTGGTGGAGCGGTCTCGGCGGCAAATAAGACACAGATTACCGGTGGATTTACACCGAGCAGTCCACAGCTTGGCCTAGAGTTGTTCGGCATTGTGGCCAGTCGCTTTTATTATGCGATCGGTATGGTCAATGGGAATGGTGTGACAGCTGGCGAGTTCTTTGACAATAACTCAGCCAAAGACTTTTATGCTCGCCTGGCTTTCAAAATCGGTGGAATGGGTTTTGATGGGAAGGGCAAAATTCAGGCAAAACCCTGGCGAGATAATGCTTTTACCATGGGCGTTTCAGGCTACTACGGGACTGCGACCGTTGAACAAAGACTTGTCGTAAAAGAAGGAGTTGTAGCAGGAAAAGAAGAGGTCAAGTTCAGAGATGGGACTGATGTTACTGTTGAGAGAGTGAAAACATCAGAATGGAATAGTAACTACTGGCGAATGGTTGGAGATGTTCGCTTTAACTTCTGGGATATCGATTTGTTTGGAGCCGTCTTGTACGGCCAAGACACAAACCCAAACAACAAGAATGTTTCGTTTCAAACGCTGCTTTACTTTGTTGAAGCAGACTGGGTTATCTACCCGTGGCTTATCGCAGCCTTACGCTTTGAGGATGGATACGCCGGAACGGACAAACTGGTGTCTGTGTATCGTCAAGGGATTGTCAATCTTACGTTCCTCATTCGAGCGAATATGAAGCTCAGCTTCGAAGGGGTTGTGGATTTCAGTAAACTCACAACAGATGGGAATCATAAGCTCTTGATAGGTCTTGATACTGCGTTCTAGCAGTCATCGCAGACATCCAAGGATCGTTGATTTAACAATTTTTACATATTGTTCATTGGCCCGCAAAGTCTACCGTATATTGGATTCGCGGTATGTCAATCTTGTTGAGTTGTCGATCCAATATTGTTTTTTTTCTAACAAAAAGAGGAGTTTCGTTATGCGTTGGTTTACATGTCTCTTTCTAAGTATGGCTTTTTTAGCTTCTTATAGTTCTGTGGGGGACGCTCACGGTGGAACGATTACGGGTGTGATTAAAAGTAGCCCACGTAAGTATAGGAAGCATGTCATTGTTTATATTAAAAATCTTCAATACAAAAAGGCTGTGAAGGGGAAGGCCGTCTTGGACCAACAGAACATTCAGTACAAGCCATTTTTTCTGATTGTGCGTCCAGGAACCACTGTTAAGTTTTTGAACAGTGACAGTGTTCGTCACAATGTTTTTAGCCCAGACAACGAGAAGTACAACTTAGGTACTTTCGGAAACGGAAA
>JALTMC010000603.1:11060-13264 GCA_027005175.1 Myxococcales bacterium | reverse complement strand
GGGATAGCGAGGCAAGTTGAGGAGGCTCCAGTGGAAGGCAAGAAGGCACTAGAGCAGGTACTTTCAGAAACACCACAAACCCCTATTGCACGACGTCTTTCTTCACTACGTAAGAAGGTGCAGAAGAAACAGTCTGAGGCTGAAGGAAAACAGGCTGAATCAGTAGAAATTGAACAAGAGAGCTTGACCCTGCCAGAAGCTACCAAAAAGAAGGCTATAGAGGAAGAGTTGGAGCAAGCTATCTTGTTGGCGGAAGAGGCTGAATCTCCCGCTCCTATTGTGCCACAGATTGTTTATGAAGAGACTGAAGTTGATGGAGAAGATGCAGCAAGTATCGAAGAGGACAAGTTTATTTTAGACGCTGTGATGGCGGCTGTGCCAGAGCCTGAACCCCGAGAACGTTTAGAGAGGGTGTTGCGTCGAAAGGGTGTTGTTCGAAGTTATACCCAGATGAATCCTGGGCAGATCTTTCCCTTACTGGTAAGTATTGTAAAGGCAGAACTGTATATCAAAACTCCCGACTTGCCGAATGTTCAACAGAGCGAGAGTGATATGGTGATGGAGATAAAAGAGTCTTCTCCTTATGTACGGATTGTTCCAGTCATGCCGGGGTGCTTGATCTCTCCACCTGAATTGGTAGTCGATGTGCGGGCAGAGAAAGTGGACGCGGAATTTAGGATTGCACCACAAGCACAAGGTGACTTGCGTGAGTTTGCCAGGATACAGATTTGGCACGATGGTGTGCTTAAGGATGAGCTCCCGATCCCCTGCCAGATCCGCACCCAAACCCTCACTCGACTTGCCTCTTATTCCTCTGTTATGACCTCTATGTCTGGCGCTGCTCTTGAGACCTATGGGCAAAATCTACCTACTTTAAACCCCGATGCGCAGGGTAATGTCAGTATAGTTGCCTATTTGATTCACAACGCTCTATCTCTTCTGACTTCCTCAGGTCTTTGGTTGGGCCTCTTCTTCCTGTTGACTGCATTTGTCTCCTACCTTTGGTTGCGTCCCAAACGAGGGGATATCGTCGAAAAATTCCTAACAACAGACCTGCACTAGGAATGGATCAAGCGTGAAAATAGAATGGAGAGATCTTGATGTTCCATTCCCCCGCAATACCCGGACGGTTGAAAAGGTTGTTTTTTCGGGTGATCCATTTCAGGTGAAACGAAATCATGCGATGTTCCCCGATTCATCCGGCGCTTCAAAAATTTTGCGCTTGTTTTAGGACTAGGAATGGCGATTAAATAAGTTGAACAAGTACGTTTGCAAAAAAACCCGAATGTTCTCACAGATGTGATTCGAGACATTCAAGTTATTAAATCGCTGTTCCTAATACTACAACGAGACTTTCGTGTCCTCGTTTTGTGAAGACCCGTTGCTAGCAAAACACTCACCTGAAGCAGGGGGTTGAGTAAAAGAGGTAGTGCTTATACCATGGTAACATAAACTCCCGTCACAGGAGAAAGAACCATGGCAGCACCCATCGAGACTGTACCAAAGTTTGACCTTTCTGAACAAGATGTGAAGTTGTTGGAGAAGGAACTTGAAGAATACCACAGCATGTTTAGTCCGCTCTACCAACGCCGGGAGCAACGGGAAAGAGCCTTGCTCTATCAACAAGGCCTACTCTCTGATTGACCCAGAAAATCGGTCGAACCCATGCTCTTGCATCTGATGGGTGATGACCCCAATGCAATCCGGGGTCTCCAACACTTCATCGCCGAAGGAAGCTGGGAAGACGAACCTATCTTGGGACAGGTTCGGCAGGAAGTCGACATCACCTTGGGTGAAGACGATGGAGTTTTGCTACTTGATGGTAGTGACTTTCCCAAGCAAGGAGAACATTCCGTGGGTGTGAAACGTCAGCGATGTGGACAACTCGGAAAAACAGCAAACTGCCAGGCTGGAGTCTTTCTTGGTTATGCCTCATCACTCGGATACTCCTTACTTGACCGTCGCTTATATCTGCCCAAAGAGTGGCTCGAAGCTGAGGAGTTTTCTGAGCTTCGTTCGAAATGTGGAGTACCTGAAAACTTGACCTTCCAAACCAAACAACAGCTAGGTCTAAAGATGATTGAGGAGGTTGTCAACTCAAAACAGTTACGTCATCGGTGGGTGGCTTGCGATGAGGCCTTTGGGGTTGACACCACGTTTCTTGATAAGGTCGATGCTCTAGGGCTTTGGTATTTTGCAGAGGT
>JALTMC010000603.1:0-11050 GCA_027005175.1 Myxococcales bacterium | reverse complement strand
GACACCAATCGAAAGAGACGGACAGAGCAACCGAATGAGCAAGGCTTTGCTCTAATCTGATGGAGGTAATTACGATATGAACAACAGATTCGCGAAGGATGATATTCGAATGTGGAGATTGGTTCTTGATACATTGATATCCTTCACAATGGACTTTCACCACATGACACATGGAGTTTCAACCCCATACCACCAACACAGAATAGATACAGCTCAAAATCCGAACGTGGCTCGGTCCCAAGGGGGACTTCAACACTCCATGTACTGATGCTTCCATCCATGGGTTTCAGTGGAGTATCATTGCTTTCCAAGTACAGAGTCCCCTTGGGACTTACCCCATAACTATATCATGTTGCCTCGCAGACCCGTACTTCAGTGCGGGGCGTCATATCGGCGGTGCAGGCCAACACGGAACCATCGCTCAAAGTCTCGTTGTAATACTAAGGGCGCGTTCTGTTCGAGTTGCAGTCATACCGCATATATAGCATCGCATCATCGATGCGAAATGCCCTTCTGGTTTTTCTTCTTGGATTTTTTCTTTCGCTTTTGTTTGGTAGGAGGGAGCTGTCTACGAGGGGTAGGCGTTTAACTCCTTGGCAGATTGTTAATGATGGAGGTGGCGACATTGTGTTGATTTTGCATAATCTTGGAGATCATCTGCAACATCTGCGTCACCTGTTGCATCTGCTGCTGTAACTTCATCATCGCAGCTTGTTTTTTCTCAGGACTCATCTTGCTATTCTGAATGGAGTTCATCTGAGTTCTCAGTTGCTCCATCCGGTTGAGAGCACCACCTGCTGCTGCTAATCCAGAGTCCCCAGCCATGCCAGATGCCACCGGTGGCTGAAGGAGGTTTCGCCTCATTCCTGGTTGTCCAACCTGAGGAAGCTGACCCACCCCAAAACTATTGACCAAACTATTACCAATTGGTCGTCCCTGAAGAGCTTGCACTCCAGCGGAGTTTCGTTGTGTTGTAAGTGAGCTGATTAAGGATTGAATAAGATGATTGAGTTTCATGACTCTGCTCCTTGTATGAGAGATAGGGAATGTTTCAATTCTCTTGTCACTCCGAGACAAAGCAGAAGATGTACCAGCCTAAGTTATTTCATCACAATCCCTGTATTATCAAACAGGTAGAAGCAGCAACACCAATTTGAAGAACTTTTACATTAAATGAATTATACAATCTGATTATGTTTTTATCCGCAGGCTTTAAACGATCGAAGAATGCTTGTCGTCTTATTGTGTGACCAGAGCCTGGCAGGTATTGGGCTTGTACAACAATAGCTTGCCTTTGATTGCTCGGTCAATCTCGTTGCCCTGTAGAAAAATTTGGTAGAAAAAATTAGCATATTGTGTTTCCATCGTCTTGCTCCATGGTTGTGTTAATTCCATGATCATGATCCATGATAGGCAATCGATGGACTCTATTTCATCTATCAGTTATAAAAGTGCGAAACTGTCTTTTTTGTGGAGGGGGGAAACCTTCACCAAAAAGGCTTGTGCTTCTTCTTTGGTTCTACAGGGAAATGGGCTTTCGTTCTGTACGGCAATTGGGGTAAAAAGAGGTTGGTTGTGTAGGCACTCACTGGTTATTCTTTGAGGCCGTATTTCTTCAAGCGTTTGTAGATCCAGGGTAAGGAAATATCAAGCATTGCAGCGGACTTCCGAACATTGTCCTGATGTTGCGTCATTGCATGAGTGAGAATGACACGCTCTGTCTCTTCGATCATTTGTTTGAGGGAGAGAGAGCCATCTCCAGGAAAGTCCATATGGATACCACCTGTTTCACCTTGTCGTTGTGAAGAGACTGCCAAAGAGGTCAGAGGTGAAGGGGTAGTTTCGGGCTCTTGAGAAGGGAGAAGCAAATCGCCGGGAGTGATGGTGTTACCTTCGAGGAAAGTGATCGTACGTTCCAAGACATTGCGGAGTTGACGAACATTTCCAGGCCACAAATAATCTTGAAGTTGCTTGATCGCAGACATGCTCCATTGATAGCGTTGTTCTGGAACAAGTTGTTTGAGTAGACCTTCGGCAAGAAGGGGAATATCTTCAGGACGCTCTCGCAGAGGAGAGACCTCTAACTCAACGACAGAAAGGCGGTAATAGAGGTCTTCGCGAAAACGACCAGACTTGACTTCAGCTTGCAAGTCGCGGTGTGTGGCTGCTACAAGTCGAAAGTCTACCGAAATGGGAGAAGTTCCCCCAACTCGCTGAAAGCGCTGACTCTCCAGAGCAGACAGTAGTTTGGGCTGCATCTCCAACGGTAACTCACCGATCTCATCCAAAAATAATGTTCCTTGATGCGCTTGCTCAAAGTAGCCTTTGTGTTGACGGTCTGCGCCGGTAAAGGCTCCTTTTTCATTTCCAAAGAGGGAGGATTCAATCAAAGAGGGAGGGAGGGAGCCGCAGTCGACAACAACAAAAGGACCCTGTGCCCGTAGACTCTGTTGATGAAGAGCGTGGGCAATACTAGTTTTTCCAGTACCTGTTTCTCCCAGAAGCAAAAGAGCGACATCGCGCTGACTCAAACGCTCCAGCATATGAAAGAGCTTGCGCATCTTTGGGCTTTTCCCCACCAATAGACCGCTAGCGTCACGGTATGGGATCGAAAGCTCTCTCTGTTGTTGATGGTTTTGCAAGACAAGAGTAGATTGCCCCACCTGGAGAGGAGTGCTGGGAGTAAGATAGGCTTCGAGAATGCGGTTATCTCCTAGAAAGATACCGTTGCTACTGCTCAGATCACGAACACGAATCCCATCGGGTTGAACAGAAATCTCACAGTGTCTTGCGCTGACTTGCAAGTCCTGGGAGAGTACGAGGTCACACCATTCACTCCGACCAATGTAGAGAGTCTCTCGATCCAAGGACACACTCTGTCCCTGATGAGGTCCAGACACGACTGTCAGTGAACTATCTTCCACCACAAATGTATCTTTAAGAAATCCTACTCCTCGTGCCATTTGTGTATCTGGGATGGCTTCACTACGCCCCATATTACTTCCACCTTGTGACATGATGTGCTCTTGCTCCTTCCTGAATATTGATTCTCTACTCTACCAAAAGTTGACAAAAGTGATTTAGGTTTACTGGAGCTTTGATAAAGATATTTGTGAACATATCGTCTCTGTCAAGTTAGGTCAATCAAAGCGACCTTTGGAGAGTTCCTTCATCAACAAGAGGATGTGGTCAAGATCTACCACAGCAGAGTGAGAGTCCTTTTGTTAAAGGCATTCAAGATACACTCTTAGAGGCATTCAAGATGCACTCCGAAGTCGTGGGCATGAGATTGAGAAGAAACTTAAGACAATCATTCTTTGAAACAGAAGCTGCCTGTGATAAAACTGCAACAGTAGTATCGATGAGACTCTTGGAAAAAGGAAAAGAGGACCGTGGCTTCAGAAGATCCGAGGATTGGTGAACATATAGGTACATACCGGCTAGAAAAGTGTCTGGCCAGCGGTGGGATGGGGACGATCTTTCTTGCACAAAGACCACCCGTGATCGGCAGTGAACGCTCTATCTTGCGTGTCTTTAAGCTGCTGCGCCCCGAGTTGGCAAATGACTCACAAGGCATGCATTTGTTTCAGCGAGAGGTTAAGATCCTATTAAAACTCAATCATCCCAATATTGTTCAACTCGAAGATCACGGAGTCGATGACAAGTTGGGTCGCTATATCTGTATGGAATACATCACAGGTCATACCCTTAAAACCCACTTGCGACGCAACCCCAAGCCACCCAAGCACAGTCAGATCCTGCGCTGGATAGAACAGTTGTGCGAAGCACTTCAGTACTTTCACAAACAAGACATCATCCACCGGGATCTCAAACCAGAGAATATCTTTTTGCAAGGCCCAGACTCTCCGGGAGAGACCCTCAAACTCTTCGATTTCGGTATCGCATCCTGCCCTGATGTCGACGAGATCCCAGCCCGATTTGTAGGCACACCGCGCTATATGTCACCCGAACAGATCCGCAACGATAACATCGATGGCCGCGCCGATCTCTACGCTCTGGCCGTGATCTTGTTTGAGCTGCTCACCCATCGTCCTCTATTTACAGAGTCCAGCAGTCAAAAACTACGGGAAGCCCACCTTGTCCAGACCCCTCCCACTCTGTCCCAAAAACGACCAGACCTCATGATCCCTGACGAAGTGGAAGAGCTGTTTCACTCCTTACTCGCCAAGTCTCCCGATGATCGACCCCACAATGCAAACGAGTTCTACCAACGTGTCAAGGCGATCCTTCCCAAAGAACCCTTCCCACGCCAGGAAGGGAAATTAAGCCTGAGTGTAGGCAACGCTCCAATCAACATCTCCGACCTCGACGACGTCGATACCCCACCCCCCACAGCATCACAAGAAGACTTGCGACAACAACTCATCATTGAAGCCCCTCCAACAGAGCAACAAGGCCCTCCAACAGAGCAACAAAGCTCTTCAGCAGAGCAACAAGGCTCTTCAGCAGAGCAACAAGATCCTCTGGAGGAGTGGGAAGATGATCTTCTCCCCCGAACCTTCTGGCAAACCTTCAAACTTCCCCTGATTTTACTCCTTCTTACCTTGGGAGCACTCCTATTTATCCTGTGGGGGATGCCACCCAAATGAGTTTGAAGTCTGAGGGTCAAAGTTTGGAGTCCGAAGTTCGAAATCGAGACGGAGATCATGGCTTGGGTGATTAGCACAGCTGAACCTGCCGATGTACAGCGCATGTATGAAATTGAGCAAGCCTCCTTTCGTACTCCTTGGTCGTATGAACTATTGAAGGCAGAGTTTTCCCATACTCAGGCCCGAATCAGGGTGGTACACCAACGTGATCCATGGGGAAAGAAAGCGGAACAACTGGTTGGGTTTTCCATTTCCTGGATTGTTGCAGATGAGTTACAAATACTACAAGTTGCGGTAGATCCAGACTTTCGAAGGAATGGAATTGGTCGAAGGCTCTTGCGCGATGTGATAGAAATAGCCAAAATGGAAGGGGCTCCCAACCTTTACTTGGAGGTGAGAGCCTCCAACAAAGCGGCAATCGCGTTGTATCACTCTTGTCAATTTACAGAGGTCGGTTTGCGAAAAAAATACTATAAATCTCCCACAGAAGATGCAGTGATCTTTGTGTTGAAGCTGGAAGAGCACCCTCTCCATCTTCGACGATGACGAAAGTATAAGCAGGGCGGGAACATCAACAGTAACAACGAGTTTGCCTCTTCCCCCGATTCACGTCAGGAGTTCGAACTGCTAGCGAGATGTCTATGACATTACATCCCTGGTTTCCATCAACAAAGCTCCCCCCTCATGAGCACTGGCCCATTGAGGAGTACAGCCCGATTCGTTTGTTGGGGGAAGGAGGTATGGCCCAGCTCTATTTGGTAGAGTCCACCGGGCCACGCGAGGGCTCAACCCGACAACCCTTCGCACTCAAGCGGCTCCGCCCTCATCTCGCCAGGGAACCGGAGGCTCGCGTTATGTTTCGCGACGAGATCCGCCTGATTCGCTGTTTGCAACACCCTTCGATAGTACGCTATCTAGACGCGCAGGAAGATGGTGAAGTCCAGTATCTTGTGGTGGAGTACATCGAGGGATGCAACCTACAAATGTTGCTACATTGGATGATGAAAGAGCAACAAACACTTCACTGGACACATGCCTATCACATTGCCTTAGGGGTCGCGACAGGCATTGCCTATTTGCACCACGCCACGGACAAAGAGCAGCACCCCCTCGACATCGTGCATCGCGACCTCTCCCCCGCCAATATACTGCTCCAACGAGATGGTGCGGTCAAACTGACAGACTTTGGCGTATCCATGCACAAGTTGATGATTCGCCAGACCTGGGGAGAAGATCTTCGTGGACAGTTTGCCTACCTCGCCCCAGAATTACTGTTTGGACAAGCAGCCGATCAACGCTCTGATATCTTCTCCTGGGGTGTGACCATGTGGGAGACATTTGCTGGACAACGACTGTTTGATGCAGAAAACCCAGAGGCCATCCTCAACCAAGTCCGGGAGGCGACAATACCACCTTTAGCTTCGGTATCACCCGAAACCCCGAAGGCTCTCTGCCATATCATCGACCACGCCCTCCAACGCGAACGCCAGAGGCGCTACTCCTCCTCTTCATTGCTACTCCATGACTGGAAATCCCTCCAGCCCACAGAGGCTCAGACCCAACCAACACACTCTTTACTCGACCTGATTGCTGCATTGAGTCGTGAGCCAACCAACAGCCATTGAATACCACGATCTCCAACACAAACACTAACAAAACTTGCACTTTCGTAGAAACTTCCGTACCATCCGTTTGTCTGCATATACGGTATAAATGCGAGAAGAAATTGCGACATTGCTTTGCTTTTGAAGGAGCCTGAGAAACCATTGGATCAACCCGCCCTCTCCGATTTCATCTGGATCGATCAGGAAGAGAAGCTCTCCTTACTTTGGGATGCTCTATCTCAAAACGATGTGCTCGCCTTGGACACAGAGAGCAATAGCTTTCATGGCTATGTCTCTCAGATCTGCCTCCTTCAAGTCGCAACCCCAACACAAGTCATGTTGATTGACACCCTCGCTCTGCCGAAAGAGAGCCTTATGCCCTTTGCCAGATTTCTGGAAGACCCCAAAATAACCAAGATTATGCACGGTTCGGACAACGATATTATCGGGTTACAGCGGGACTTCTCCCTTCACGTCAACGGCCTCTTTGATACAGTCCTTGCTGCCCGTTATCTGAACCTTCCTAAACGCGGCTTGGATCATTTGTTACAGAAATACTGCGGAGTAAAAGCCAGCAAACAGTATCAACGTTTTAACTGGAAGCGACGACCCCTACCCTCCGACGCGCTTCGCTATGCAGCAGGCGACGCCTTCTACTTGCTGGATGTATACCCACAAATGATGCAACAACTTGAAGAGGTGGGGCGTCTGGAGCATGTTTTTCAGGACTCTACCTTGCTGGCCGAACGAGAGTATGAAGAAAAACAGTTTGACCCAGACGGCTTCTGGCGCATCAAAGGAGTCAAAGAGTTAAACCCCAAGCAACTCTCTGTGTTTCAAGCTCTGTATTTGTGGCGACATGAAGTGTGTCTTGACCTCAACATGGCGGCTTTTCTGGTCCTGGATGATAGAACGATGCTTGGACTTGCGCGAGAGCGACCCACCAATCCACAAGAGTTATTTCGTATTCGATCCGCCAACCGGTCTCAGTTGAGACGCTATTGTCAAGAGCTGATCGAAGAGATCGAAGAGGGAATCCAAAACCGTCCACCTCGACGCCCTCTCGCCAACCGCAAGAATTCAGAGACACAGATCCCTGCAAAAGAGCGAGTCTTTGATGCTTTGCGACAGTGGCGTCAAACCACAGCCATCCGCGATGATCTTGCAATCGACCTAGTCGCCACCAAGCAAATGCTACTCAATCTCGCACGCCACTGCCCCACGACGCTCGAAGGGATCACCCAGCTCCCTGGCATGACCCCCTGGCGCATCGAACACTATGGCAACGATTGGCTCGCCATCATCCAACAAAATATACGCCAGTAAGAATCGACAAGAGAACCTCGTGTATCCTCTTGACATCCTACACCTGCTGGAGTGTTCAGCCTGTATACTCTCCTCCAACGCCCAACTCTCACGAAAAAGCGGTGTTGCTCCCTACACCTGCTGGAGTGTTCAGCCTGTATACTCTCGAACAGTGTTGCGCCCCAGTTGGTACATATGGACTTCGTCGGGTCCATCGGCGAGGCGAAGGGTTCGAGCGGCTGCAAAGAACCCAGCGAGCGGTGTATCGTCACTCAGGCCCATACCGCCGTAGGATTGCATCGCCCGATCCACCACAGTTTGTGTCATCCTGGGAGCTACAATTTTAATCATCGCGATTAAGTTTTTGGCTCCTTTGATGCCTTCCCTATCGATGGTGTCGGCAGCAGAGAGAGTCAGCAAACGAGCCTGTTCGATCTCACAACGAGACAACGCTACATCCTGACGGATGCTGCTAAAATCCATCATCGGTCGTCCAAATGCGATACGTTCTCGGACACGTCCACACATCAACTCAAGGGAGCGTTGAGCCATTCCGATCAGGCGCATACAGTGGTGAATTCGACCGGGACCCAGACGTCCCTGAGCGATTTCAAAACCACGCCCCTCTCCCAGGATCAGGTTTTCTTTGGGTACGCGGACGTCTTTGAGTTCGATCTCAGCATGGCCCACAGGAGAATCGTAGGTCCCAAACACAGCCAGGGGTCGAACAATCCGAACACCGGGTGCATCCATCGGAACCAGAATCATGCTCTGTTGGTTGTAACGACCGGCATCGGGGTTGGTCTTCCCCATCACAATGGAGATCGTACAGTGGGGGTCCATCGCACCCGTGGACCACCATTTGCAGCCATTGATCACATAGGAATCACCGTCTAGAGCAATGGAGGTTTCGATATTGGTAGCATCCGATGACGCCACAGCAGGCTCTGTCATTAAAAAGGCTGATCGGATCTGACCCGCCATCAAAGGTTTGAGCCACTGCTCTTGTTGTTCGGGGCTACCGTACTTGGCCAACACTTCCATGTTGCCCGTATCCGGTGCGTTGCAGTTGAAGACCTCGGAAGCCCACAGCACACGCCCCATGATCTCCGCCAAAGGAGCATACTCAAGATTGGTAAGACCTGGACTGAGTTCACCGTAGTTTGTGGGCAGAAAAAGATTCCAAAGCCCGGCCTCCCGGGCAGCTTCTTTCAACGCCTCCATCCCTGGGTATCGTTGCCATACCTTGCCCGGATCTTGGGTCCACAGATGATACTCTCTCTCGATCGGAAAGATATGCTTCTCCATAAAATCAAGCAAACGTGCCTGAAGCGATTTCACTTTATCCGAGTATTCAAAATTCATCAGAAAAAAAACCTCTTATGTTGTAAGCGTGAAAACCCCCTCCCGATCGCGAACCCAGCAGAATCTACAGGACGAAGTCCGTATGGGCTGGGCGGACCCGGCAGAATCTACAGGACGAAGTCCGTATGGGCTGGGCGGACCCGGCAGAATCTACAGGACGAAGTCCGTATGGGCTGGGGATCGTTGACTGAGTAACGCCTTTCTCACAGACCACTCCGGAAAAGGAATGAGTCAACAGACCTAAGAAGCCGAGGTCACAGCGGCCTAGGCCTATTCCACTTCCTTTACGCTTGTGGGAATGAGTCAACGCATCGATGCAGTGACCGAAGTTTATTGCATCACAGTGCATTCCACTTCCTTTACGCTTGTGGGAATGAGTCAACGCGGCCCATTGTGCTAAAAAGTCCGTTAGTTCAGCCCAATTCCACTTCCTTTACGCTTGTGGGAATGAAATCAACAGACCTAAAAAAACGGAGAACTCAGCCATCCTCTTCCAGAACGTTGAGGACTAGTTTTCCCAGTTTTTGCCCGCTAAATAGTCGCAAGAAGGTCTCGTGAAAGTTTTCAATTCCCTTGTAAATATCTTCGCGACTTTTGAGTTTGCCTTGTGCCATCCATTGTCCCATAGCCAGCGCAGCTTCTTTGTATCGTTTGCTGTAGTCCATCACCACAAAGCCAGTCATCGACGCCCGGTTCACAAGCAAGGAGAGATAGTTGCTCGGTCCTTTGATAGCCGAAGTCGTATTGTATTGAGAGATCGCTCCACAAATTACGATACGTGCCCCGCGACGAATGCGGGTTAAAGCAGCATCGAGGATGTCTCCCCCCACATTGTCGAAATAGACGTCAACACCGTTGGGGCAAGTCCTTTTCATACCTTCACGTATATCGTCATTTTTGTAGTCGATGGCACTGTCAAAGCCGAGTTCTTCGACGAGATAGGTACACTTTTCGGGGCCACCAGCGATCCCTACCACCTGACACCCTTTGATCGCGGCGATTTGCCCCACAACGCTGCCCACCGCTCCCGCAGCACCTGAAACCAGGACGGTGTCACCTTCCTTTGCTTTACCAACATCGAGAAGACCAAAATAGGCCGTCATGCCCGGCATACCAAGGGCACCAATGTATGTGGGTAGGGGTGCAAGAGAGGGGTCCACGGGATACCAGCCGGCACCGTCGGTGGCAATGTATTGTTGGACCCCACCCCAGCCTGCGACATAGCTTCCCACTTCAAAGGTAGGATTCTTAGAGGTCACAACCTGACCCACAGAACCGGCTCGCATCACCTCACCGATTTGGACCGGTGGGATATAAGAGCGTTGTTCCCTGAGCCAGCCACGCATGGCAGGGTCCAGTGAGATATAGTGTTGTTGGACAACAAACTCTCCCTCCTTCGGTTCTGGAATCGGAGCTTCTTCGAGACTCCAAGTATCTGAGTCGGGCAGACCATCAGGGCGTTTGGCAAGCAACAATCGCTTGTTCATCAGAAAAAAACCTCTTATGTTGTGGGCGTAAAAAACCCCTCCCGGTCACAGACCCGGCAAAATCGACAGGACGAAGTCAGGATGGGGTGGGGTCGTTGACCAAAATTCTCACTCTATTCTAAAAAAGGATCGATTCTATTCGGTTGCAAGTTGACCAAAATTCTCACTCTATTCTAAAAAGGATCGATTCTATTCGGTTGCAAGGGAAGCTTCGTCGCCGGTGGGGATTTGAGACCAGAAGCTCGCGAGGGTCAACCCCACAATAATATGCCACACTCCCCACCAGGCCGCAACAATCGCCATCCCTCCCAGGCCGTTAAAGAAGTTGAAGATAAGAATCAGCCCAAGACCGGAGTTTTGGATACCGACTTCCACCGACAGAGCTCTGCGATCTCGACCTTTCAGGCCAGCGACCAAGCCAGTGGTATAGCCGAGAAGAAAGGCCATAGCGTTGTGAATGGCGACCAAAAAGAAAACGACGCTGATATAATCCCAAAAGAAGTCAAAGTTCTTTTGCATCGCCACAACAATGAATGTCACAAAGGCCACAATAGAGAAGATCTTGAAGGGTCCACGCAAACGCTCTGCCCACGTGGGCTTGAATGCCGCCACCGACATCCCTGCGATGAGGGGTAGAATCATTAAAGTCAGCATGATGCCCAACATTCCCCAGGGGTCC
>JALTMC010000602.1 GCA_027005175.1 Myxococcales bacterium | reverse complement strand
GTTGTGCGAACCCAGGCTGTCATCCCAGTAAGGTCTCCTACCTACAATGCCGACATGGGGAGTTCTTTTGGCTGCTGACCTGCACTTTGCTCTCAACTATACAAGTGGCCAACCAAACAAAGGCTTTAAGATCACCAAATATCGACTATGGCGTGTTTCGAGTGGCGACAATGGTTACGAGTATAAAACATATGATCCAAGAAATGGGCAATCAACCTATGCGGATGATCCCAACGGAGCCCCTGGAATTGACGCAACTTCCAGGTGGACCAGCCCGACGTTTTACTACCCAAAGGCGGGGATGATACGAGTATGTTTCGATAACTTTAATGTGGAACAAGGTTACGATTATGTCCACATTGAAGATGGTACAGGCCAGGTGGTTGAGGTCTTAACTGGCGTCCTTGGCTCCTTTTGCTCTGCCTGGGTACAAGGACAAAAGCTCAAGGTCAACTTGTTAACCGATTACTCCATTAAT
The DNA here is from genome assembly GCA_027005175.1 of Myxococcales bacterium. Taxonomy (GTDB): domain Bacteria; phylum Myxococcota_C; class UBA6777; order UBA6777; family UBA6777; genus M3003. Next base: position 3,124 of record JALTMC010000602.1, on the reverse strand, counting down.
TATTATGGCTTCGACATTGTGGGTATCGAGGTGATGAGAGGGTCCGAAGTTCAGGCCCGCTTCCCCGGTCAATGGTATGAAAAAAGTACCGAAGTCCGCGACGCCAACAAAAACCTACTCTCCGCTGGCCTACACTACAACTGGCACCGCTACTATGACCCCAACATAGGAAGGTATATCACCCCCGACCCACTGGGCCTCGCGGCTGGAATGAATATCTATGGATACGTGGGAGGAAATCCTGCTTCCTACGTGGACCCAGATGGCTTGAAGCCCACAACCAAAACAGAGAAATTCTTAACTGCGGCAGCTGCTGCAGGTGATGCGTTTACTTTGGGAGCAACCGCTTATATACGGAAAAAACTTGGGTATGGTAAAATGATTGATCAGAACTCTACCTCGTACAAAGTAGGCGAATTTATTGGATCAATAACCCCATCTGGCCGGGCTCGTGGCGCATCAAGAATGGCTTTACGCCGCTTGAAGAAGCTTGCGGGTAAATTTAAGAAAAAGTGCCAAAAAAAGAAAAGAACAACTCATGCAGACGATAAACCTCGTCGACCTGAGCGCCCTGGGAAACAGCCACCAAAGGAAGCTTGTATTCGCATTGGGATAAAGGTTATTGGAAAGAATGTAGTATGCAGCTATCAATGTACCAGGACAGGATTTTTTAATATCTTTCGGAATTTACGCGCTTGGTGTCCACCCATTTTTTATAGATGAAGTGGACGGGTGAGACACCTTTTATGAGGAGAACCCAGACATGCATCATTCTTTAGAAGATCAAGAAATTATGCAATTTCCAATTACATGGTATGAACAACACTTGGTTCTCCCAATCTCTGTTGAGAATGGCACGTTACAGGTTATTACTTGTATGGAACATCTCGAACCTCACTTTGTGTCAGAAATAACTGTGGCTTTGATGGAGAAGTTTTCCCAATCTAGGAGATTGGTATTTCACCATATTTTACCGAATGAACCTCAAGAAAAGCGGTGCAAAGAGTTTCTTGAGGTTTTACATGAAGTATTTAATAATAGCGGAATTAGTAAGCAAGCAAATGAAATATGTGTATTGGATAATTGCAGTTTATGTGGATTGAAAATTATCAATTCTTCAAGTGCTGTTTATTCTCAAATGGGTAACAACGTTTTTTGTTTTTGCAAGACTTGTCTTTTGGAATTGTCTAAGAGTGACACTTCGACTATTCCTGCTTGTCAAGTTTGCACCGCAAATCCTTCATCGCAAGGGGTCGCGAAAAACTCTGTTTTTATATGTGTTGATTGTATTACGATGTTTCGAATGTATTCAGATGAATTGTAATTTTAGGGAATACTCGATCACTTTTCGATTTAAAACTAGCTTGACACATGGGGAAGGTGGGCTATGTTTCTTACAAAGAAAGTTGCTAAAAAGCTATTTTTATACTTAGCATTAACTCTTGCCATGATCTTTCTTTTGGTTGAATTACCGTTTTATATTATTAAGCCCACGAGATGCGCAACCAAGGCACAATTCGAGTGAATTGCCCCCACTCGCGAGAGCATCTGTCCCCGTCCCCCCCTTGCTCCATAGGAGATTGAGAGGACAGAGCAACTGAAGAGCTGAGCCGAGTAGCCCAGCCCCTCAGAAAAAGGTTATGATACTTCTGATATTTGATATTTACTTCAAAAACTCCAAGGAGTTTCCGATGTCAGAAGTAATCTTGTCTGAATCTACCGCGTCTGTAACACTGATTGCAAGTGAACAATCCAATCCATCTATCCCGTCGTGGTTTGCTGAAGCCGTCCTACTTGCTCAATACTGGAAGGACTCTGGCTTGCTTGCGACTCTCATTCAGACGGTCCATGTGCTTCGCGGTCGAATGGGTGATTATGAAGTCCAAGATTTTGTCCTTCTTCTGCTTGCTTATGCTGTCAGTTGCGAACCCAATCTCAAAGTGTTCTTTGAGCATTTAAAGCCTGTCGAGCAAACACTCATGTCTGTTTGGGACCGCAAGAAAACTCCTCATCGTTCAGCTCTTAGCCGTTTTTTGAGGGATGTTTCTTCCCTACCTGTTGAACAACTGCGAGACTTGTTTGACCAAAGTTTTCAACAAACAGGTATTCCGTTAGGCCGTCTTGGAGGTCTGTTCGACCGTCAAGGAACGAGACACATTGTTTTTGATGTAGATGGTAAAAAAAAGCGGCTCGTCAGCGGTCCATACACGAGGGGCAAGATTCTCCCGAGGTACAAAGACGAATGGATGATGTCTGTGCTCCCGGTTACACGGGCCGCAAAAGAGGCCAGGTTGTCAGGACAAAAATGACTGTGATGCAAATTCATAGCCAAGAATGGCTTGGAACATTTTCTTCTGCAGGCAACGGAGAAACAGATGAAGAACTACAGATGGTGATCGAGAAATGCCAGCTCTATCTCAAGAATCATCAGCTTGAGAAAGGAACGGTACGCCTTGATGGAAAGTACGGTCTCGTGGGAAAGATGAATATTGTTCAAAAAGCAGGGCTCGACTACTTTGTGCGTGGTCGAGACTATCGCTTACTCTATCATCCAAAAACTCAAGAAGCATTGAAAGAAGGAGTTCAGGACCGATGGACTTCACCAGACTCGAATGTCGAAAGGGAAGTATTTGATGTAGGCTTTCTTGAGGATTGGACGGATGGAGATATTCTTTTGAAAGCATGGGTTATCGTGACTCGTCGTCCACATGAGAGAGGAAAGCGTGTGAAAGTGGGCAAATTGATAGATGGATGCATTTATGAACTGTTCCTGACGTCACATCCAGTCGAAGCATTCGCAGCTTGCGATGTTCTGAGTCTTTACTCCGGGCGAGGAGGCTTTGAAAAAGTGCTGGGTGATGAGAATGTAGAGCAAGCTCCGGAGCGATGGTGTTCTCGATGTGCAGAAGGTCAAGAGTTCTGGCAGATTATCAATCAGTGGGTCTGGAAATCAGTGGGTCTGGAACATACGTTTGCGACTTGGACTTGTGAAGAAGCCTCACGCGATAAGAAGCACTTTGTGGGCAGAAGCGATAGAGGGTCAAAACGCTACAGAGAAGACAGAAAGTTTGATGACACCCATTGAGGAAAGAATTGAGGAGAGAAAAGAAGAAAATTGAAGTTG
>JALTMC010000601.1 GCA_027005175.1 Myxococcales bacterium | reverse complement strand
GTTGGTTCTTGCTTTAATCGTCTCAGCTATGCTGTTTGCCGGATGCACACAGGAAAAGGAGCAAAATCAGCAGGTTCCAGCACCAAAACCTGAGCAAACTACCAAAACTGAACAACAGCAAGGTATCGATCTATCAAAGTACAGAACGATCGCAGACCTCATGGGGTTGAATGTCGGTGTGTACTGCGAAGGTACTCAGGCAGTGGGTGGTAAAACCTTCTACTATAAATACTGGACGAAGTCGGGCAAAATGAGGGCAGAAGTTGAGCAGGACGGAAAACTCATGGTGATGGTTGTCAAGCAGGACGGAAATTATATCTCCATGCAGGAAATAAAACAGGTTGGTTGCGACTGGCTGAAGGTTCCTAAAGGAGAAGAGGGAAAAGAGGCAAAGGTGACAGGTGGAGCTTACCAGAAGCCAGAGGAGGTGGATATTACCAAGTTCAACTGCAGAACTGAAGCTTTTGGTGAGGATAAATTCCAGACTCCTGGCAAGGTGTGCACACTTGAGGACTTGATGAAGGCTTACACGGAGAAGTATACGTAAAGGTTGATGGTTTTGTGAGGTTGGTTAGATGGGAATCAGAATAGGTGAAGCTGTTAGGATCCCTATCGATGTAATCCAACGGAACCCTGGAATACTTGTTCCCGCACTTTTGCCAGCCGTTGTTTCGCTGATTTTTGCAGTGGCACTTGGGGGAATGGCTTGGATGATGAATCCTGCAATGATGGCAGGATTGCTCGGGCTAATGGGACTCTACGTAATTTCAATGGTCGTCCTTGGAGTGATAGCAGGTGGTGCAATCGTTTCTATGGCGTACTCGGAACTTATGGGGAGAAGTCAGGACTACATGACGGGCATCCAGAATGCAGTTGATAAGCTCGGTTCGCTTTTAGTTGCAGCTCTCATCATTGCGGTGGGTATATTCATAGGTTCTCTTCTGCTGGTGATTCCTGGTTTAATATTTGCACTTCTTGTGATATTCACAATCCAGGAGGTCATAATCGAAAACAAGGGTGCAATAGAAGCGATATCAGCAAGTATAGACATTGTGAAGAGAAACTTCGTTGATGTCCTATTCTTCGCCATAGTTGTGGGAATACTCAGCCTCATTATCTCTTTTGTTCTCAGCCTGATACCATATATCGGTGGTTTTCTGGCAGCACTGGTAGTTACTCCTTACGTGAGTGTGTCAACGACCGTTGCATACCTCCAGCTGAAGGGTGTCCTGTAGTTTGAATATAATAATTTTTTAAATTTTATTTTATCAATCAAAAAATTCAGCCTTTATCCCCTCAAAAACGAATTCTACGGCTATAGCTGCAAGGAAAATTGATAGCAACCTTGCTATTATGTCTGCACCGCTTCTTCCGAGTAATCTTATAATCGGCTCACTGTAAACATGACTCAGTCTAACAAGTGCGTAAACTATGATCGCACTTCCCACGACAATCATCTTTGAGTAAAGGTCGGCAGCCTGAGAGTATATCACAATTCCAGCTGTTATCGCTCCAGGACCGGTGTACAGAGGCAATGCAAGAGGGAATACTGCAATCGAGTCAACATCAACACTTTCTTCCGCTCGTTTTCTGTAAACCTCCCTTCTGGTGCCTCCAAGAAGAATGTCCACGGAGACTATAAACAGCAAAATCCCACCAGCTACACGTAAGCTGTTGATTGAAATGTGAAAGAAATCAAGAATTGCTCCTCCTGTAACCATAACGACAAACAAAAGAGCAAAGGCTATAACCGTAGCTCTTCTGGAAACTTTTTCCCTGATGTCTTTATCAAGTCGCTGAGTCAGAGCGATAAAAACCGGTAGATTACCTGGGGGATCAACAATAACGAAGAAGGTTGTGAAGCATTTCAGGAAAAAGCTCAGGTAGTCCATTTCTCTCTGAACCTCTCCAAAGCTTTTCTCACATTTTCGAGTAACTGGATCGCGTGCTCCTGGGTTGGGAATGAGAATAGACCGCAGTCAGGACCTACATATGACACGAGTTCTCCAAATCTTCTGTGCGCGTCCTCAATTCTCTTCAGTATCTTTTCCGGTGGCTCAATTTCGTCAATTGCCAGGGATATCAATTCGTCATTACCCCAGGCATTGACGTTGTTCAGAGCATTGAACTCTGCAATGATTCCATCAATATCACTCCTTGCAACTCCAATTCTGAGCTTCTTTCCTGCGCTCGCCACTTCCTCTCCGTCAATGAATTCCATGTTTTTTTCATTTTTTGCACACTCCACTCCAATCACATCCACGTTTGCATCCAGCAGTTTTTCGTAGAACAGGGGTTCATGGAGGTGCACCTGAATGTCCACTTCCAGGTCAAGCAACTCGAAAACACTTGCTACAAGCTCAGTTTCTGGCTGCAACTCTGGACTTATACCAAGACTTGGCTCATCTATGCTTATGCATTTTACATTCGAATATCTGGCTGCATTTCTTGCGAATCTTGCAACAGACTCGGCGAGATTCATCAGCACATCTTCATAGATAACCCCTCCGAACTCGCGATAATAAAGTTCAAATGGTCCTGTTATACATACTCTGACGCTTTCAACGTTCATTTTCTCCACGTATTCAAGCTCAGGAATTTTTGCATGTTTTTCCGAAATTAAATACGCATCATCTTGAAATTCTGGATTTTTTATCGGATTGAGAAACATTTCAATCATGTCTCTGAACTGGGGATAGTTCGGACATTCAACGACTTTCGCTTTCATGAGAAAAGCCCTCTGTACCATCTCCTCGCATTCCTTGCTGTTCAAATTTTTGTTTACCCATTCTCTGGACACACCCAACGGAAGCGGGAAACTGCCTATGTCATCGAAAATCATTGGGTGAAATTCGAGGTCAGACATTTATCATTTGCTGTTCCCAACGTTGAGGGTTTTAGCTTCAAAGGTTAACTATCAGGTTCTGGAATTTCGCAGTTCTTCTTGGATAATTCTGTCCAAAGTGCGGTAATCCTGTACACCTACGATTTTGATTCCATTCACGTACACAGTTGGAGTTCCTGAAACTCCTGCAAAAAATCCCGCCTGAGAATCGGCTTTTATGTCCTCGAAATACGTCTCATTTTCTACACATTCAATGAACCATGTTCTATTAATCCCGAGTTCTTCAGCGTAACCATAGAGGAGTGAGACGTTTTTTACCCATTCTGATTGCTTTTCAATGAGCAGTCTGTGGTAGTCCCAGAATTTCCCCTTTGCTTTTGCACAATTGGCAGCAAGCGATGCCTTCGAACCTTCATTCGAAACGGGAAAATCTCTGAATACATACTTTACATCGTTTCCATACTTTTCAAAAATTCTTGGAAGAACGTTCAACTCAAAATCAGCTGTGAGCGGATCGGCATAGTCTGAAAATGCAATAATTTCTATCTTAGCCTCAGGATTTCCAAGGACAGGGTTATCTCCAGCGCTCACGTTTACTCTCTCCATCTGAACTCTCGTCAGCTCTGCTATGTTCAGTGCCAGAATACTCCCATCAGCTGTGAGGTATATGTCATCGATTGTGAGGGTCTCGTTGCCCTCCATAACTTTGATCATGATCTTGTAAAGGCAGCCCTTGTACACACTGGCGTTTATCAGATACACCTT
>JALTMC010000600.1 GCA_027005175.1 Myxococcales bacterium | reverse complement strand
CCATTGTTGGGAGGGGGTGGTGGGGCACCATTGGAAGGAGCTTTGTTGCGTCGGTCTTCTTCGAGGATTTGAGTCTCCATCTGCCAGGACATCGCATACAATGCTTCTCCTTCAGCCTCTTCCTCATCTTCAATGACGGAAGACTCATCAAGGGGTTGAGCCTCATCCTCAAGAGGCTCTAGTTCTATCACATCAGCATCATCTTCAAGCTCAGCCATATCAGAGACATCAAGCTCTTCAACCTCAAGAGGTTCGATCTCTGAGCTTTCGATCGACATCGAATCCGCAAGCATGTCCTCATCACTCAAAGGCAATGCTTCATCATCTCCACTATCGACAGAAGCATCTTCCAAGAGGAGAGAGCCCTCTGCCTCTGTGGAGTCAGGCAAAGAAGTAGAGGCACCGGCTGACGCGGGTGGTGGTGGAGGTGCTTTCTCCCTTGCTACCGGGATTCCTTCGCTTGCGATAGGGGCTTTTTCGTTTGCTGCCGGGCTCTTCTCACTTGTCTCCTTTGAGACCTTCATACTTTCAAACGCGGCAGCCAGATCTCCACTATCGATCACGACGGTTGCTTGTTCGATCTGGCGAGCAGGCAAGGGGTCTTCTCCTACACCAAAGACCTCTTCAACAGGGGACTTAAATTCCTGTGTGACTCGTACAAATGGAGAGTCTGCAGAAGCATCAGAAACAGGAGAGGGGGGGGGACTCTTCAAAGGTTGAGCGGGGATATCTTCTCGTTCCTTTTCCGCAACGCCTTCCTTTTCTTGCTTTCTCATCTGCTCTAGAACACGTGCAAAAGAATGATCGACGGAGGTTTTCTCCATCCTACGTCGAGGAGGAGGCTCACTCTGAACATCGGAAACTTCTGCGATCGCTTTTTGTATGGCCGCCTCTTCGGCGGCAGCCTCTTCTTCGGCAGCCGCTTCTTTGGCCGCTTTCTCTGCGATGAGTTCCGCTTCTCGCTCCTCCATGTATTTGTTGAGGTCTAGAGCGGTAATTTCGATCGTTCGATTGACACTTTCTCCTGGTCTGACCTCATTTCTCACACCCACAGGCTTCCAGTCAGACTGTTCGATCACATGCTCCAGGGTTTCTTTGGTGTAGGGCCGCTCGGGTTCACTGGCGAACTCTGCTGTGGTTCGGGCTGCTGCCATCTCTGGCTGAGAACGTTTCGGAGCTGGTACAATCGTGGTGTCTCCTCCACCTGATGCAGACGGTGCTGAAACAACATCCAAGATACTGTCTTGAACATCTAAGGTACTGTCTTGAACATCCAAGCTGTCTTGAACATCCAAACTATCTTGAACATCCAAGCTGTCTTGAACATCCAAACTATCTTGAACATCCAAACTATCTTGAACATCCAAACTATCTTGAACATCAGGAACAGTTGCGCCCAGGATATCCCCGTGAGATTCCATTGAAAACAAAGGTTGCTCTCGACCTTTTTGGAGATCAACACGTTGTGTTGTCATGGGAGCGTTGTGTTGAAAGGAGGAGATCTGAACATCGTCAATCTGATCCAGTGTGATACGTTTGCGAAAAAACTGGTACCACAAATAGAATTTACGGGCGTCTTCTTTGAGAAAGTAAGGAGACTGGCTCAATCGATTGACCAGTTCTCTGTGTTCTTCCACAAGCATGTAGTCATCGAGATAGATGGTGTGCAGTGTTCCCAATAGCTCGTCAGGCAGCGCGTCTAACATCTCCCACTTCATGCCAGGTACATCGTAGAATTCATAATTTTCAAAGAAGTCGACGCAGTATTGTGCCTCTTCGGGCATTAAGACATGCGCTAAAGCAGAGACCATCTCCTCTTTCGACGAACTCCGGGAGAGTTCTTCAAGAGCGTGAGATTCCAACAACAAAAACTGGTATATCGAGAACAGTTTATCGCGAGAAAGCTGTTCGAGAAGTTCTACTTGCACTGTGGCCATGCGAATTCCATTTTGAGCATGTTGATGATTCGAAGCCTCTCATCAACATGGCCTCCCTACAATAAAGAAAGAGAGTGGGATTAAAACCTGAAGTGAGTGAAAAGGTTTGTGCCCATCTACACAAAACCCAAAAATGATATAAATAGTTGCACAGAACTGCAAGCCCGTTCTATCGTAAAAGTTAAAACCCTTCGATCTCAAAAGAGAACATACATGCCCCCCACCTCAACTCAATGCATCACTTTCCCTTCTTCCATCGTTATTTTAGGGGCAGGCCGATTGGGCACAGCGCTCTCTTTGAGCCTCATCCAACAGGGACAACCTCTGTGTTGTCTTTGGAATCGACGCCCTCCTTCCCAGAAAGGAGACGATATCCCCTATTTTATTGGTTCTATCCCGCCAAAGATATGCCAACAAGCCGATCTTTTGTTACTTACAGTCTCTGACCATGCTATTTCAGAGATTGTAGATAAGCTTTGCTTGGAAAAGCTTGTATCTTCCGGTCAGGTCGTGCTGCACTGTTCAGGCTTATTCCATTCAGAGATCCTGGAGCCACTACAAGAAGTGGGTTGTGAGATAGGCAGTATGCATCCACTGCAACCCATCGCATCAGCCGAAACCACGCAACAACTCTTTACAGGTGTTGCTGTTGGTATTGAGGGTAGCCCAATTGCCCAACAAGCTGCAAGAAAGCTGACGCAAGAACTCGGAGGACAACCGTTCTCTTTGGAAGGTATAGACAAGACACTTTATCACGCAGCTGCTGTGTTTGCTTCCAACTACGTGGTGGGTCTTGCCCATGTGGCGGTTCAGCTTATGCATCAGGCAGGGCTTCATGACGCGCCTCTCGATCTTCTCCTTCCGCTACTACAGAGGGCTGTCGATAATTTGGGAGCCACAGGGCTCCCGGACGCGCTTACAGGCCCTATCTCACGTGGAGATGCATCAACCATTGCTCAACACATAAACGCTCTCAAGTCCGATTGTCCCGAATACATCGATCTATACCTCGCCCTCGCCCAAGCCACTCTTCCACTGGCCCAAGCACAGCATCAGGGGAAACGCTCTGCGCAAAGTACACTTGCTCCTCTACTCTCCCTGCTCCAGAGTCTTGAACACTGACGGGTTTGGCTCCGGTCGGTCTCGCATCGCCTTGCTGCGTCTGGCTGCGTTGCTCCTCATCGGAGTCGTTACACTACGCCGCTTCGTTGCGCCTGGCCAGAACTTACAAGGACTTGCGGTCCCTCGGCCCCTTGCACCGGTCAGTGTTCTGGTCGGGCAAAAAACGAGCACAAGTGATCCAAAATAGACCACCACCTTATCCAAAAGAGGACACCTGTCCTTCGAACTCTCTCTCCATTGCTTGATGCATTGGTCTTGGGGAGATTGAAAAATACTAGGTAAAACAGGGTCGTAGTTGCTGTTTGTGTAAGTGTGTAAGGATATAGAGATTTTGGTCTGTCTCTTGCTTGTGGTGGAGGTGATTCGAAGGTGTATCGCCAAGCACGTTTACCTTTCACGAGAGAGTGATAGGGCGATTTGGCAGTATGCTCATCAACCGACGAGAGGAGTTCAGTTTATGATGGAAATTACAATTTGGGGATCACGGGGAAGTATTCCTGTCTCTGGCCCGCAATTTATGAAACATGGTGGTTCAACAACATGTTTGGAGATCGCACTTTTGGATGCCAAAGAGGAAACTCCTCAGCGGATACTTATCGATTGTGGTACTGGGCTTACGGAGCTTGGTAAAGAATGGGGGGACAGAGCCCCTTCTGCTTTGATCTTACAAACTCATATGCATTGGGATCACATTCAGGGGTTTCCTTTTTTTCGCCCATTTTTTGATCCACAAAGTTCGTTTGATCTGTGGTCTGTCCCTCGTGAAGGGTGCTCCTTTCAAAACCAACTAAGCGAACAAATGAAACGTCCTGCTTTTCCTGTGGGTTTGGAGATTTTTCCTTCTCAGCTTATCTTCCAAGACCTTCCTACAAAAGGAACTTGCCAACTGGGGGAGTTAACACTGACATGGATCGACGTAGAGCATCCCTCTGGTAGCACGGCCTATCGTCTGGACTATCGAGATACCTCCTTTGTTTTTAGTGGTGATGTTGAAGTTCAAACCTCTCCTCAGTCTCTGCACGAACTTCAACACCTAGCCCACCATGCTGATCTCTTTCTGATGGATGCTCAATATCTGCCCTCAGAGTATCCATCTTGTCGAGGGTTTGGACACTCGACTCTCGAAGACGCTGTGGATCTCGCCATGAAAGCAGGAGTACAGCGACTGCTTCTCACGCACCACGATCCATCACACACCGACGCACAGCTCAACACAAAGCAAGCCATGGCACAACTTCATGCACAGCATTCAGCACTGCGAGTTAACAACGCCTATGACCGAATGTCCATTAACCTCTCTCTTCCCGAACAAACCCAAGCATGCGCTTGAGTCGTTGAAGGCCAAAAGTCGAATGTCAGTTGGTGGAACGAAAGCTCTGTTGGGTTTTGACTTTTGACTTTCAGCCATTTTAGGTTAAGACTCGAATCACAATCCTTTGAGTCTACACGAGATGGGTGGTCTGATGAGTGACGCCATGCTTCATGTTTTGGGAGATCTGATAAAGAAGGAGATCCATGTGGCTCCCATGTTGGAGCGACTTGTCGATGTGATGGCTTCACAGCTTCAGGCCGATCGAGGAACTGTATTTCTGCTGAATGAGAGTGGAAATGAGTTGGTCAGCGTTGCGGCTCACCTACCTGAGATCAAAGAGATTCGGGTCCCACTATCACAGGGGGTGGCAGGATATGTTGCACGCACAGGCAAGAGTGTTGCTATTCCCAGTCGGGAGAGGATTCCCATTTGGCGGGATATCGATCGGCAAACAGGATATCACACGCAGTCGATGCTCGCTGGACCCCTCTATACCAACAATCACCAATTGATCGGTGTGGTTCAGCTGTTGAACAAGAAGTCGGGTACATTCACTCCAGATGACACTGCGATCTTTGATGCTCTCTCTCAACAAGCATCCGCGCTTTTGGAACAGACGACTGTAGGACGCGTTAACAATTACCTTCCGAAAATCGATCCAGACGTAGCACCCCATGAGGTCTTAGGTTCAGAGCTTCCTTTGGAAGATCGCTTTAACGGTATCATCGGTTCAAGTCCTCCGATGCATCGAGTGTTGCGAAAGCTACGTCGAGTCGCTCCTACTCACGCAACCGTTTTGTTGCGAGGTGATACAGGCACTGGTAAGGGTTTGTTTGCACGTGCTCTTCATCACAACTCCAATCGTCAGAATGGACCTCTCGTCCATGTGGATTGTACAACTCTGCCCGAAGGCCTCGTTGAGAGTGAGCTGTTTGGTCATGAACAAGGTGCATTTACGGGCGCAACTCAGCGCAAACAGGGGAAAGTAGAGGCTGCTCATGGTGGAACACTTTTCCTGGACGAAATCGGAGATTTGGCTCTCGGTTTACAAGGAAAGCTTCTGACCCTGCTTCAGGAGCAATCCTATTATCGACTGGGCTCAAGTGTGCAACAACAAGCTGACATCCGCGTCATCGCTGCCACCAATAGGAACCTTGAGTCACAGGTTCAACAAGGGCTGTTTCGAGAAGATCTCTACTACCGACTGCGAGTTGTAGAGTTACACCTTCCATCCCTCCAAGAACGCGGCCAGGAAGATCTCTTGCGACTACTCAACCACTTTGTTGACAAAGCCGCACAACGTCATCGCAAAACAATACATCGTATCGAGGCAGAAGCTCTGTCTCTGTTGTTGTCCTATCCATGGCCTGGTAATGTTCGCGAGCTGGAAAACTGCTTGGAGTCCGCAGTGATCTTTGCGGATGACTCCATCACCGCTGATTGCGTCTCTCTCCCGCCTTATCATTTGCTGCGAAAAACTTCCGAAGCGCAGGTGTCTGGGGGTGTCCTTAAGCGAACAAGTCGATCCGAAGTCTCTGAAGAAACAGGCACAGAAGAGTCATTGGAAACAACAAGCACACAAGGTTTGGCTCAAGCTTCATCCTTTCACAGAGAGAACCCCTCCCCAGTCTTTTCTCAACAGCCCACATTGGCGGAGTTAGAAGCCCAGTATATCTCTCACTTGCTTGCCGAATGTCGTGGCAATCGCTCGCAATGTGCCCGTATTCTTGGGATAGGACGCAACACGCTCTTGCGAAAGATCAAAGCATACAAGTTGTCGGCGCATGGGTGAAGATTTTGCCTCTGAGGTTCATGCAGCTTGCGAAAGATCAAAGCATACAAGTTGTCGAAGGCTCCTCCATCAAAAGATTGACAACTTCGAAGGCGAAGCTTTTGGGATTCTTGTTTCAACAGCAGACCATCTCATCAGCAATCGTGAGGAAACCGGGATATGTCGGATAGGAAGGGTTTGTGCTTTCTCTTTACATTGGATGATAGTCTCGATATGTTTGACGGGTGGGAAAAGAAAGAGCATTCGATTTTCAAGAGAGGGTCACTCTTATGGGGTGAGACCAAGTCACACATTCCCATGTCCAATAACCAACTATCATTCAACTGTGTAACACCGAGTTCCGATTGACGACAAAGCGGTTTATTGCTCAAGCACCACTTTCCAGCAACAGAGAGAGAAGTCATGCGAATATGGGACGATTGTAAGAAGGCTCTCATTGCCATGCGATGTGACCCCTATGTTCGGACCTTTTGGGCCTTTTGGGCCTTTTTTTGTGGGGCTCCAGCAACACAGCACAGGCACAAGCTTGGGCTCAGAAACAAGGCAATGTATATTTCAAGGCATCGTATGGTCTAACCTCTGCTGCTGAGCAGCTTAACTTTGAAGGTGGAAAGGGTCCATTTTATACGGAGAAACCCGGCTATACTTTTGCAGATAGCAGTTTCTATTTTTACGGTGAGGGTGGCATTACAGATTATCTTACTTTTGTCGCCTCACTGCCTTACAAGCGGCTTTACAATGAAACTGTAGATCATCGAAAGCTCACAGTGGGTACAGGGGATCTCGCATTGGGGCTTCGTCTCAGTATTCAGGAGTTTGCTAAGATCCCGAAGATCTCGGCATTGGCCGTGAATATTGGTGTATCACTGCCTATGAACTACACCCGCAATTTGTTGCCAACGTTGGGGCGGGGCCAGGTGGCATTGCGTGCTTCTGTCAACTATGGGCAGAGCTTCTACCCATCGATGCCAGCGTATCTTCAAATCGGGGTCGGGTATCAAACACGTCTTCCTTTCTACGCTCTGACCCGAGTTAAAGCTTGTCCATCTGGAGGAGATATCGATTGTATTCCAGACCAACCTGACAGAGTGAAAGGTGCGCACGAGATTGTCTTTGGAGCAGAGTTTGGGATAAAGCCCGTGGGCTGGTTCTTAATGCAGTTTTATTTTAATGGCACAATCTCCTTAATTGAACCTGAAGCTCTTCTTATCCCTCCGGGTGAGGTGCCTCCTGCGACTCAGCGCTTTATTAAGGCTGGAACCCAGCTTGTGTTTTACCCATTTTACAAATACAAATGGGCCAAGACTCTTGGATTCAGTGCACAATTCATGGGAACCATTTGGGGCCAGAATACGATCAACTCTGCCGATATGCAGTTTGGCATTGAGTATCAGATTAACTTTAAGTCGTTGGGGCAATAAGAATGTCAGAAGGTAAAGGATTATCACGTCGCCGCTTCGTCAAACAGATGAGTGGTGCCATTGCAGGTCTAGCGATCGTTCCTATCTTGGATGGATGTGACGCAAATTTTATTGAAACGATCACGGCTGGTGAGTTTGTGGGTAAGGACCTGCCTTTGGTTACAGAGGCTGCCGATTTTTACAATCAAAATGGTGGGGATGGTGTTGTTAAGGGTTGGTCCCTTCCCAACATAGACTCCGCCGCCTGGAAATTGACCATTGATGGTCAGGGTTTCAACGAAACCGTCACGTTTGAGCAATTATCAAAACGGATTGTGAGTGCTCCCGTTTCTGTACTCAAGACACTTCGCTGTGTGTTTGATTCTTTTGATGTTCCCGGCTTGATGTCCACAGGTATCTTTACTGGTACTCCGTTACGAGCCATCTTACCCAAACAAGAAGAGTTAGAAAAAAAAGGGGTGAAGCGACTTCGGATCTATGGTGCAGATGGCTTTCGAAACAACATCACCTTGGCACGACTTTTTGACAAAACGCCCGGTCTCACGGAGCCTCTTTTGGTGACCCAGTTGAATGGCTCTCCTTTGCCCCAAAAGCGAGGGGCTCCCGTTCGGCTGATCTTGCAAGAGGCCTATGGTTTCAAAAATGTGAAATGGATCGAACGCATCGAGCTTACCGACAAAGGTGAGCCATTCGGAACATACCAGGACAACAACTTCATTGACGATGGTGTGATTCGAGTGATGAGCAAAACCACCAAACCTCTCAAGCGGGGAAGGTTTCCGGCTGGAAAAGTGAAGATTATCGGGATGGCATTTAGCGGTACTGCTGGTATTGAGAAGGTTGAGGTGTCTATCGATGATGGAGCGTTTCGAGCTGCTCGTATCATCCCACTTGAGGAGATGATCAAAGGTTCCGAGCACGCGGCATTGATCCAACAAACGATGCAGTTGAAAAACATAGCCACACAGCCTTTTCCGTTTCAAGGTGTGTGGGTTAAGTGGGAGTTTGAGTGGGATGCTCCCACAGGTCAACATACCATCAAAATCAAGGCGACTGATAAGTCTGGAAAAACGCAACCCAAAGACGATACGGACGGAACAGACGGCGTGAATAGTATCTCTTCCATTGCTGTCTCAGTCACTTGAGTACGCTCTTTGCTTCGCTGGCTCCTCATGGGTACCGTCGCTCTTGGGATGGGCTCATTCTTGCTCTGCTTCGAGGGACTCTCTTTACGTTGCTTTTACTGATCCCCTTATGGGTTGGTGCAAGACAAACCCCTGGAGTCAATCCTTGGTTGTATGCTCTCCGAGTGGGTATCCCGCTCGGAGAGCATACAACATTTTCCACCGTGTCGATGGAGGTGTGGGCTGTTCAACGTCAATACCGGCCTCTTTTCTTTCTCGTCTTGCTTCAGGTTCCTCTGATCACAGCGATCCTCTTGCTCTATGCTCTCAGTGACCGACTGCTTCGAAAGTTCAACAAGGCGTCGTGATGTGGGAAAGTAGCCCTATGAGCGCGGGTAATCGAGAACCGCCTGCTTCGAAAGTTCAGCAAGGCATCGTGACTTGCAACAAACAGCATCAATCTCTCGGTTTATGGACCCAAGGGTGGCGTACGATGTCTTCTGATGCGAATTTCGTGTGTTTTTCTATGAGTTACTCAGCTAAGCTACCCTTAGGTCCATCAGCTTATGGACCTAAGGGTAGCGTATGTCTTTGGTGTGTTTTATTGGATAGAACGAGAGATAGGAACCATCCGGGTTACGAAGGGGAGGGCGAGGAGCAAGAGTAGGAGCCAGAGAGTTCCTTGTTGTGATGGTGTGGTATTGCAGCCACAGCCTGTTTTGGCGGGTTGTTGGGACGTACAGACACCCTTTGCACAGATCTGGCTGGCTGGACATTGTCCGTGGCTTTCACATTGTACGGAGCTTGTTCCACCATCTGACTGGGTTCCGGTGTCTGTGCTGGGTTTGGCACCTTCACACTGACAGGCTTCCCAACGCAAGCCGTCGTTTGCACAGGATTGTGCGCCTTGTTTGTTGCCGGGGCAAACACATACTTGTGTTGAGCCTGGGACACAGTTTTGCTTTCCACCACTGCACTGACATGTGCTCCATATCTTGTTGGTACAGGTCTGCGTTCCTTGCTGTGTGCCACAAGTACAGTTTTGTGTTTGGCCGTCAGTACATCCGCCAGAGCACTGGCAGGTTTCCCAGCGCAAGCCATCGTTTGCACAGGACTGTGCGCCTTGTTTGCTTCCGGGGCATGCACAAACTTGAGTTGCGCCAGGCTTGCATATTTGTTTCCCGCCACCACATTGGCAGGCTCCCCACGCAGAGCCGTCGGCGGCACAGGTCTTTGTTCCAGATTGACTTCCTGTGCAGGTACATTTTTGGGTGCTGCTGGGTGTACAGGTTAGCGGTCCGCCGCACTGGCAGGTGTCCCACTTGCCACCGACGCATGTTTGGCTTCCAGACTTTGGACCACAGGAGCAGGTTTGTTTTTTTCCATTCTGGCACGGGCTGGTACTGGGTTGGCAGTAGCTGTTTTTGCAGATCTGTCCATTGGGGCAATCGTTGTCAGTTTTGCAGGAGGACACCAGCTTACAGTAGCCTGTAATGCATTTCTCTCCTGCATTCTTGCAGTCGCTATTTTGCGTACATTTATCCCCAGAGGGGACACACTGTTGGGCTTTGCAGACCATGCCTACGGAGCAGTCGAGATCGCGAGAGCATGAACCTTTGGCAGCACATCGTCCTCCCTGGCATTGTGGTTTGGTGGAAGGGCAGTCTGCATTGGTGTCACACTCCGGCTTGCACTTTCCGCTTTTGCATTTGAATCCACCCGAGCAGTCGGCATCTTTGGTGCAGCCTGCTGCTGCACAAAGCCCTGTTGCAGGTAAGCATTGAGCATTGATGCCACTTCCATTGCAGGAGTAGTTCGTGGGGCACAAACCATCAGGGCTGCACAGTTGCAAGCAGTATGTTGCGTTGCTGAGCAAGTCGCATGCCATGCTAGTGCCGCAGTCTCCACTGGTTTTGCAAGGTTTGCAGATATTGGTTCCTGCTTTTGAGTTTTTGGCACCAGCACATTTTCCGCTTTGGCATACCAGATCAACAGAGCTACAATCGGCATCCTGGCTACAGTTTGTCTTTGCTGTGCAGCCAGCTCCACCCGTTGGGTATAAGAAGCTGGCTCCCTCCACATCATCCCAATGCAGGGAGCGTCGGCTGATATCGCCCGTCAGGAATGAGCTACCTTCCATGGTTGCACCTTTTGTTGAGCTGTCTGCCAATCCCAGCAAGCGTCCCGCCAGAACCGTGGCAACTGCTTCGAGATCTTGGCCTCCTCCCGAAGGGCCTGTACTCCAGTTGATGCCGGGGTTTAACTCAATGTCGAAGTCTGTAATGTGGCCATTGGCGTCCATTCGAAAGCCTGAGCTAAACAAGATCTGAGCGCCATGTTTTGTCGCGAAGTTGGCGGGAAATGAGATCACATTGCGCTTGTCTTTGTTGTTGGCATATCGTGTAGAGATGCCTCGAAAGACAAAAGACACTTTGGAGCACTTGATATCCTGCCACTTCTTGAAGGCTTTAAGAAAGATCGCCTGAAGTTGTGCGGCTGGAATTTTTTTGAATGCGCCGGGGTTCAACTCCCAACTGATGGCTTGTGACTTCCACTTTAGAGTGCGGCCTTTGTTGTCTTTGTTTACTTTGTAGGCGTGGGCTGGAGGGAGCATCCCTACAAAAAACAAGCAACCCAGTACATAGGGGAGGATACGTGAACCCATGAAACAAAGCATGTTTTCCTTAGCAAAACGGATATACATATTGTCTCCACACTTCATTGAAAATTCCAGACTTCTTCAAAGATGATAGACCGGCATCCCTTGACTTCCGTGTATACTACCACATTGTATCCACAGGCTGCTTCGAGATACAGTGTATCTTATCCTATTGTATTCACGGGCTGTCCTGACATTCCATGAGTTGTTCTGAAATGCTACAGTCACCCTCTGCTATGTTCGGCATAGAGGGTTGGAAAGTTGCTCTGCGATCCCTGTGTGGTCCATTGTGGGCTGCACTTTCTTTTGAACCTTGCGTGAGGGTATCCTGTTGTTTCGATGGTGGTGCTGGATTGT
This sequence comes from Myxococcales bacterium, assembly GCA_027005175.1. GTDB lineage: Bacteria > Myxococcota_C > UBA6777 > UBA6777 > UBA6777 > M3003. The sequence continues at coordinate 1,582 of JALTMC010000600.1, read as the reverse complement.
TGTTGGCTCTCTTTTTGTTGGTGTAGGTGGAGGGCTTTGGATTCGGATGCCTCAACGTTTGTTGGCTTGGCGTGCTTATACGGAAGCTGCATCCTATTTGCAAAGAGGCCAGACTCAACAGGCTTTGGACTCTTTGGATCGGTCTTTAACGTATCATCCCTCGTTTGTGCAGGTGCTTTGTATGCAAGCTCGCTTATTCCTGGAGCAGCGGTCCTTTCCTTTGGCTAGGCAGGCTCTCGCGAAAGCATTGCTTGTTCGGCCCAATGCTGCTTGTGCCCTATATCTACGCGGAAAGATTCGTGAAGAACTCCATGACCGAAAGGGGGCTCTCTCTGATTATTCCCTCGCTCTGAAAGGTCAGGTCTCGCGGTTATGGGGACCCACTTCAATCATGCATTATTGGTTGTATCGTCATCGTGCTCAGCTGTATCTGTCAGAGCAGCGGTATAAAGCCGCCGCAGCAGAGATTTCACAGGCTTTACGGATTCGTCTTCAACCTTTGAAATTGGTTAAACTGCGAGGGAAATGCCGTCTCCAGTCCGGACAGCCAAAGAGAGCTGTTCAAGATTTTTTGCGCTATCTTAAATCCAAGCCCTATGATGACCAGAGTCATTATTTGTTGGGGCTTGCTTATCATCGGATAGGCAGACATAAGCAGGCGTTGAAGTCTTTGAAGCGAGCACTCCAACTGCATCCTGAGCGAGACCAGCGTCGGGCAATGTTCTATTATGCTCGAAGTGTTGTATATATGGAGAAAGGCAAGCTTAGAATGGCCCAAAAAGATGCGACACAGGCCATCTGGAGTTGGTCTTCTTTTGCACCAGCTTATGGTATGAGAAGTATGATCGCTATGGCTCAACGCGAGTTTCGTTGGGCTATCATCGACTGCCAGATCCTGCTTAAATTAAATCCCAAGTTAAGTGGATACGCTTCCGTTTGCCGCCTGTTGGTCTTGGCTGTACAAGGTGACAAGCAGAGTTTTCTCAGAGCATACAAGTCCTGGCGAAAGCTCAGAGCACAACGGTTAAAGCAATCATCTTTTGGATGGAAGCTTGTTAAAGTGCCAACGGTTCCCATGAGCTTTCAGCAGTTCTTACAAACAAAGACCACAACAAAAGCGACAAGTCGGCCAAGAAAGTAGAAATGACAGAACTCTCTCCACTCACAGAATATGTTCCTGAGAAGTCACGTCTGGACAAATGGTTGATGGTTGTGGGCCTTTCTCTCTCTCTCTTTGATTTTTTAATGGCAGTGTTGGTTCTTGTGATGTGGGGGGATCTCTGGCTTGATTGGGCTTACCAAACAACGATCGCAGTGATGCTCATCTTGGGATACTTGCTCTTACTCGTTGGTCTACAACGTCTGTTTCGAAATCCCAATCGTTGGCGTGGTATGCCCCTACTACTCTTTGCCCTCTATCCTTGGTGGCTCATACTCCGAGAGTTGACGAGGCTATAGCGACCGTCCTTTTTATAAGCCGGGGAGAGCACAGAGTTGAGGGTGTCCTTTTTATAAGCCGGGGAGAGCACAGAGTTGAGGGTGTCCTTTTTATAAGCCGGGGAGAGCACAGAGTTGAGGGTGT
>JALTMC010000599.1:10869-13311 GCA_027005175.1 Myxococcales bacterium | reverse complement strand
TGATTGCAGTGATTGCAGTGATTGCAGTGATGGTGTGGTATGGTGATGGATAACGGTATATGATTTAAGGTTTGGGACTGATCTTATGAAGAACTTCTCTTTTTATGTTTATATAGGCTTGTTCAGCGTCTATCTTGTTGTGATGTTTCGGACTCCCGATCGGTCTCCGGATCCAGAGGACCAGCAACCTGCGGGAGAAGAGCGTTTTCTACGTATCGCGACAGTGTTGTTTCTTTTGTGGTGGGTGTCGTTCTTGATCCCCTTTGTTTCGTTTCTGTTTCCCTCCTTTATGGCACCATTCTCAATGGGTCCAGCTATACCGATGGCAATCATTGGGACCGTGATCTTTGCTTTGGGTACTGCGGTAAGGACTATTGCAGTTCGTACTCTCGATCATTATTTTACCTACCAGCTTTGTATTCGCGAAGAACATCGCTTGATCCAGCATGGGATCTATCGATATCTTCGTCATCCTTCGTATACAGGGACTCTGTTGGAGGCGATTGGTATGTTGGTGGCCGCCCGCTCTGCCTATGGACTTGCTCTCTTTCTCGTCTCTGCAACCCTGCTCTTTACCCTGCGAATTCGTCGTGAAGAGCAGATGATGCGTGATCAGTTTGGTGAAGAATATGAGAGCTATATGAGGTCAAGCAAACGTTTGATACCCTGGATCTTCTAGTAAGACCGGATGATTCATGAAGTTTTCACTGCAAGTGATGAACAAGATGGAGCATCGGAGCTGAATTTTTAAGTCTACTCCTGTCGAAAGGTAAAACGAGATGAGAAAGTCGTTGAGACGTGTGGTATTGTTGCTAGGTATTGGAGCGTTGCTCTTTTTGTCGGCCTGCTTTTTCAGGCCTTCTCATGTGTTCCGAACTCCTCGTGTGGTTGTGGATACTGTGCGTATGGGTCGTTGTGTTGGGCGACAATGGACCTACTTCTGTCGGCGACCTTACGGCCACTTAAAAGTTCGTAAAATTCGATGTCGCACCCGACACGGCTGGCGTACTCGACGTCGGCGCTGGATCGTACACGACAGACGATGTCGAAATTATATCTTTACCGATGAATCCCGAGGCCGACAAGACGACCATCACCATCACTGACCACGATCTGGATATGACACACCTTGAATCGTTGAAAGCGGGAGGCTACCCTGTCGAAAGCGGGAGGTACCCTGTTGAAAGCGGGAGGTACCCTGTTGAAAGCGGGAGGTACCCTGTTGAAAGCGGGAGGTACCCTGTTGAAAGCGGGAGGCCGCTCTGTTGAAAGCGGGAGGCCGCTCTGTTGAAAGCGGGAGGTACCCTGTTGAAAGCGGGAGGCCGCTCTGTTGAAAGCGGGAGGCCGCTCTGTTGAAAGCGGGAGGTACCCTGTTGAAAGCGGGGTTGTCCTGTCGAAAGTGAGATTCTACCTTGGTACAAGAGCTTCCTGAGCCTCGTCAGAGGATCCGTATGTTTCTTCGCAATCTTTGTGAGGGGTCCGGTTTGATCCTTCCCGAAGGATGGCCCGATGTGCCACCTTCGGAGTTTGCTTCGTTGCGGAAGGCGTTGCGGGATCGAATTGATGGGTTGTATCAGTACATCGATTCACAGGCTTCTATCAATCGTACGCAAAAGCGATTTGCTCGCTTCTTTCCAGAAACCGCGATGCAATTGTTGCGTTTGGATTGGTCTCAGCCGGAAGAACGCCATCAGGTCTCGGAAGATGTATTGGAACAATTGGACGATCGCCCTCCTGCCGTTGTCGCGTATGACCAGTTGTACTGCACTCCCGACTCCACAGAACGTCGAATCCATCGAATCATGGAAAATATTCCAGCTGAACCTTCCAGTCGGGTTCTGTTTTTGGGAGATGACGATTTGGGATGTGTTGTTCTAGCACCGAGATTTACAGGTGAAACACACGTTATCGATCTGGACGATCGATTGCTGGACTTTATCAAGGAACGTGCACCCTCTGTGAGTCAACACAAAGTAGACTTGTTTTTGGGTGGCATTCCTCGCTCCATGAAGGAGACCTTTGACGCGGTTGTTCTCGATCCACCTTGGGATGAACATGGTTCCTGGTCGTTTCTTGCCAAAGCGATGGTGTGCCTCAAACAAACAACCCATGCTCGGATCTTTCTGTCCTTTTGCCCGTTGGAGATGGAACTGGCGGGTGCTCCCACTGCCCGGATGTGGAAGCGACTGGCCTTGCATGGATTTACCGCAGAAGCTATCGAAACATCGTTTAATCTCTATGATCTTGTCGCCACAGAAACCGACAAGTACCAGGAGTTGATGACACTCTACATTCCTGTGATAGACTCTCCTTTTCTGGAGATGTTGAAGCAAGCACCCTACGCCTTTGCACACCTCTATCAGCTCCGTCGTATCGAACACTTCCGGCCCTCTTGGCGCACGATGTTACGCAACTGGTGGCATTCTCAATAAATTCTTTGTT
>JALTMC010000599.1:0-10859 GCA_027005175.1 Myxococcales bacterium | reverse complement strand
GCTTAACACCAACCCAAGCCCCACAGTGCTCAGAGACAGTATCTCATCCATCGACTGGAGAGTTTTTGCAACACTGTTGATGTGGACTTCGGGTTACGCGGTATCGGGTAACCATAGGACCGACATTCCGCACTGAACATATGACTTTTGGGATTATTGACGAAATCATTGGACTTTTGCTCTCCTGGGAAAAGATATGCGACTTAATCTGACCTCCCGAGCAGAGTAATTCTCAGGTGATTGTTTGTTCAGGCAAATGTGCTTTATCGAATTACAACCATGATATTGAACGCATTTTTGATCTATATTCCAGTTTGTCAAAAACGATGTGCGGAATGTCGGGTTGAAGCAAGCACCCTACGCCTTCGCACACCTCTATCAGCTCCGTCGTATCGAACACTTCCGGCCCTCTTGGCGCACGATGTTACGCAACTGGTGGCATTCTCAATAAATTCTTTGTTCGTGCTGTTGTGCTGCTGACTCACCATTTGGATGGTACACCACATTACGTAACGGGTGGCATTCTCAAGAGGCATCCTCTTTGACAGGGTGGTTTCCTGTTTTTGATGGGGTGGTTTCCTGTTTTTGATGGGGTGGTTTCCTGTTTTTGTTTCTTTAAGGTTTGGTTGTGTTGATAACATGGAGGCCAGCGGTGGGGCTTTTGTGCTTGCTGTTCGGTTGTTCGATTTGAAAGGTGTGGAGACCCGGTTTGATGTTGGCCATGTCTTGTTTTGTGAGTGTAATGATCACACGAGAGGGGCTGGCTATCGAGAATGACTTACCAAATAGCTTGAGTGTGGCTCCGGGTGACATACCAGAGGCAAAGACAGTGAAGGTTTGTAGTGGTGTGTCAAGTTGTAAGAATGGGGGTGTAATATTCGTGACGACCGGTCCTGTTCGAAAATACAAAGGAAAGTGGTTGCTTACTTTGTTGTTGTTTCGGACTTGAAGGTATTGGTAGGCTCCTACGATATCCACACCTGTGGGCAAAGCAAGTCGGAGGCTGCGTGAGGAGACATAGCTGGCTGGGATGGTCTTTCCATTCAATAGCACCACGCTTGACGGTGTGAAGTTTTGACCGGACAAGTACAACTGTGTGGCTTGTATGGAACCTGCCGTGATGATGCCTGGACTTGCGTAGCTAAGAATGGGGCCTGTCACTTTCTTCACCACATAGTTCGCCAAGACAAAGGGGGGACTGGTCTGACCATCGGGATTACGGATCTCGATCTTAACGGTTTCCCCATATCCAAGGATATCACTTTGCTGGAGTCGTAGATAGAATTGCTCAGCATACGGGCTGCTCTGTGATGTGCGAACCGCATATTGTGTATTGGCCATCGCTTTTCCGTCGATGAGTACCTGACTGCGGGGGCTAAACCCGCGTCCTCGAATATACATCGATAAACGTGTCGTGTTGTAGAGGCTTGGAGGAGAGACTTGGTAGATCTTTGGCTTGCCCGATGCCATGAGCTTGACTTCTGTTTTGTTGGACTCTTTGCCATCTGGATTTTTTACAGTGATGTTAACATTTCCAGAGAGCCCACTCAGTGTTAAAAGTGATATCGAGGCTCTGGCTGTACTTCCAGCTCTTGTGGGTGTTGTGATGGTGCCAATCAGTTTGTTGTTGGCGTATATCGTCGCACCTGTGTTGATATTGCTTCCATACAAATAGAGAAGAAGGGTTTGGGATACCGTCTTATCCGACGAAAGGTGTATCTCGGTAGGACTGACACTAAATAGAGCAGGTCCCAGGTTTGGAGTGATATAGATGTAGCTGATGTTGCTCTTCTGGCCATCTTGATTCTGTACATAGACCTCATAGCGACCAAGCTTCCAGCCACTTGGGTCAAACGTAGCGGTGATCCTATAAGTGGTCACCGAAGATGGATTGATCTCTTTCTTGTTCACAAACAACTTGGCGTTGGTTGAGAAGTATCTCCCTGTTACCTGGAGCATGGCAGACTGTTTTTGGTTGATGAGTGAGGGTGTTATCACCGTAATCCTTGGGGGCTCTCGTTTCCGAACAGAGAATGTATAGGGGTTGCTGTCGTATGATCTTCCACCCAGTCGATTGCGTATCTGAAGGACATGGAGGGAGACAGAGAGGCCTTTGGTGTTGAACTGAGGTAGTAGAATTGTATTGGTGGAGATTTGTATGACACCACTGTATTCTTTTCCATCCAACAGGATCTTTGCCCCGTTTTGCACATTCTCAACATTCATCGTGACTTGATACACTTCGTTTTGGTATACCCGTGAAGAAGGTCGGAAGTATGCAGAGCGAATACGAGGTGTGCTTCCGTCTTGGAACTGAACCACGCGTATTCGGCTGTTAAAGCTTCTACCTTGAATTACATTGCGAACGACAATGGTATGAGAGCCCGGTTGGAATTTCTCTGTGGAGAATTGGTACATATAAATGGTTCTGTCTAAGTCGTACTGAACGGGGCCATTGTGAGGAATACCATCGATGATAACTTTGGCATTCGCTTGAAAATTGTAGCCAGTGATGCGCAAGAAAGTGTAGTTGCGGTTGGTGTACAGACGTGTGGTGTTGTCGGAGGAATAGATCGAGGAGATCACAGGAATACGACCATCCAGCAGCTGAAGGCGAATGGTATTGCTTTCGTACTTTTTGCCTTTGATGATGTTGCGGACAAACATGGAATGTTCACCAACCTTCAGCCCTTTTGTGGTGAAGGACTCTAATCGCAAGAACGAATTGGAGCGTTTGCTGATCCTGCCTCCATACTTCTTTCCATCGATAAAGAGTTCATTGGTTCCCTGAAAGTTGGTTCCCAGTATATCAACATACTTGTAGTCTTTCTCTGTGGAAATGACAGAGCTGATACGACCATTTTTCTCGTAGAATCGAGGGTAGCGCAATGTTGGTACATAAGGGTTGTTGAGTTTGATACGATAGGTTGGACTCTCCAACACCTTGCCAGGGCTTGTGTTGCCGAGCTTTATCTCCATATACCCGACCTTCATGCCTTTGGTGCTGAACTTGGAGAGGTAGATGCTTCCTGTGGTACCACGGACAAGCTGAACTTCTTTTTTGCCAGAATAGCGGTTTCCGTTGATAAAAACCTGTGTTGTGGACAACAGGCCACGAGCATAGAGACGAAGGTATTCGTAGTCGGTGTCGATGGTTCCTGTGGAGGTTGTGCCTCCTAGCTTCTGCAGAAACCGATGGTTGTATATGGCTGGTTTTGGAGGCAGTATCACAACCTCAAACAATTGACTGTTGGAGCGTTTGCCTGCCTCATTTTCAACAAAAACTTCATATTTGCCCGCTTTTAATCCACCCAGGGACGTCTGGGCTGAGAGGCTGGTCATTTCGATATATTTGGTGTTGAGTGGCTTGTTGTTAAAGTAAGCCTTGGCCCCGATGACAAAACCACTACCTTTGATGTTCAGAGTTACTGTTTGACCTGCTGTTCCGCTCTTGGGTGTGAGCGCACTCAGGACAGGCTTGGGTACTTCGTCTACTTGGAATAACTGTTCCTTTGTCTCGTTGCCACCAGGATTTTGTAATTTGACTTTGTGTGCACCGATATCGGCTGTGCGCAGATCCAAAAGTAGCAGAACACGATTTTTGGAGCGGTAATCCACTGGGATCGATTTGCCATCCCAAAACACTTTGGCTCCCTGGATAAAGTTATCACCCAACAGTGCCACCTTGGTGATGGAGCGTTTGGGCGCACGCCAGGGGTCCAGAGCCTGTAAACGAGGTGTGATGGTCTTGGGGTCTGCGACTTGAACTCTGAGGTTGTCGGTGGACTGATCGAGTCCATCACGGACTGTTAGCTCTACAAAGTAGATCCCAGGCTGGTCTACAAAGAAAGTACTCACTTCTTGAGATGCTGTACGTAACACCGCCTTACTACCACTGGGCTTTTTGATCAGCTTCCATTGGTAGGACAAGGTGTCTTCCACATCTGGATCCCAACTGTCACCACCTTTAAGCGCGACAGTCGCTCCCGGTAGAACGAGCTGATCTCCCCCTGCATCTGCTTGGGGTGGGAAGTTGGCGCGGATGGTGATGCTGTCATCATCGCTGCTGCCCAAACCATCTGTGACTGTCAGCTTGACCTCAAATGCTCCTGGTATGTCGGCGACAAAGCTAGCTTGTGGATTGCTTGCATTTTCAAGCACAGCCTTCGAGCCTTTGGGTCTTTTGCTGAACGTCCACTGGTATGACAGTCGGTCCAGGTCAGCATCGCTGCTGGTAGAACCGTCCAGTCGAACTCTGCCTCCCTTCTTCACACGCTGATTGACTCCAGCCCGCGCAATCGGAGGTCGATTGTTTTCTTGTGGAGGTACCTGGCAGCGTTTGTCGATGCAACGTTGCTTCAATGAGCACTCTATCCCACTCTTACAAACCGTGACTCCGATCTGACAAGCCCACAATCCTCCCAACATTCCTAGAAGTATCAAGTAACACAGGTTTTTTAATATAGACATGCTACACCTTTAGGCCCGGAACATCCGGGATCTCTGAGTTCTGATTTGGAAAAACCTTCACTTCGCTTGGTTGTTTTGTAATATATTCTAACTCGTTCGTTTGTCTCTCATGGGCTTCCGGCAGCTTTCTTCAAAAATGAAAACAGAGAATGTCATCAGGAAAAAACCTCTTATGTTGTGAGCGTGGAAACCCCCTCCTGAGCGCGGGTCCGGCAGAATCTACAGCGAGAGCGAAGCGCGACTGCGCAGACAGCCCCGTAGGGGTGAAGCCGTAGGCTGAATCAAGCGGATGGGGTGGGGATCGTTGACGACATAAGGTGATTCCGTCCTTTTGAGTAGACTTTGTTTGCTTCTCGTATCATACACAATTTTGACCTGTTTCTCTGTGCACAGATTGTTCCCCATAACGCCTTCTTCCCAAGATGCTTTTTCCATCAAAAATACTCTCTGGTCATTCGAACTTGAGACTCTTTACCATTTCGAACAACAAGGAGTGTGGAGTTGGGAACTCGTATGTGAGTCTTGTTGGGATTTGAAGCCCTATAGATCCACATCAACGGTAAAGATCACATCAACGACGACTTTGAGTACGATTCGTCCAGAGGGTACGGTTTGGTTTTGGGCACCATCGAGGGCGAGTACCCCTTGAAGGCCGATGGCAAAAGAGAGATCCTTGAAGAAGCCTCCTGCGATGTCTGCTCCTTTGTCTTCCAACTGAAGCCGATCACTGATGTTGATGCGGTTGGAGGGAATGGGGTAGAAAAAGCCAATTTTTGTAAAGTCTTTGAGCATCTTCTTCCCATGCTTGGCCAAATAGACTCCCAAGACTTGTTTATGGCTGGGTAGATCAACGCTCAGTGTATTTTCCGTCACTTTGTAGGAGAGTTGTTGCAGACGCAATCCACGGATTTTTGATTTGTATTTTTTGAGGTCATCGTTTGTGCTCAAGTCATAGTTGATGTTGTGCCAGAAGGGGAGCTTGATCTTGAAATCGTGAGGCAGTTTGCCTTCGGGAAAGAGCTTGGTTTTGTTGAGTTTGTTGGAGGCGAGGAGCTTGTCCAGGTCAATCGTGAATGTGATCTCTTCTTGAGCCCGGACCTCTACAGCAACACTGCAACTCCACTGCAAACTGATAAGACAACCCAAGCACAACACCCCCAACCAGCGAACACTCATCGCACAAACCTATCTTTGAATCACTGAAAACGTAAATAAATCATTCGTTTCCACTGTAGTGCTCCGTCCTCCCTGCGTCAAGGGCTAGGCTCTCATGGTACGGCAGGGAGCAGGATGCCAAACGTCTCTAGGATCGTGACAAGTTGCATCAGTGGTAATCCGATGATGGCGGTGTGGTCTCTTCCTTCGATGGAGGAGAAGAGGGCGATGCCGCTGGATTCGAGTTTGTAGGAGCCGACACAATCCCAGGGTTGATCTCGATCGAGATAAGCGTCGATGTTGGCACTGGGAAGTTGGCGCATGGTCATGGTGTGGCATTCCACTGCGACTTCAGTGCGAGGCTGTGTTGGATCGTGGACCGCGACACCACTGTAGAGTTGATGAGATCGACCGATCAGACGACGCAACTGTTGCTGGGCAGCCTCTCTATTTCCTGGTTTTTCCAGGAGTTCTCCGTCGATCGTGGCCATTTGATCGCCACCGATAATGAGGGCGTTGGGATAGAGTTGAGCAAGGGATTCAGCTTTGGCGATCGAGAGATCGGCCACACGTTGGGAAATCGGTGCATTCTTGTGCTTAAAACTAGACTCATCGATGGGAGGAGCATAGGTTAGAAAAGGCAGTCCAAGTTGTTCGAGTTGGGCACGGCGGTATGGGGATGTTGAGGCTAAGACAAGGGTTCGCATGAGGCTTCCTATTCCATCGAAAATTCGGTCGAAGCGCGAGGGCAGAAAATCTTTTGCAGATTTTTTGCGTCGAGCTTGTAGGGAAGGGTAATTTGCAATGTATGGTGATCTGTCGACCATTGTGCACATTGTGCATTTTGGCACAAACGGAGCAAAGCATTGCAGCAAGACCCCACAGTAGATGAACAGCAGGTATCGCGCAAATCGGAGGTGCCGGAAGGTGCTTCCGTTCGTCGTCGCAGCACACGCCGTCGGGGTTGGACCAGGCGGAACGCACGTCGAGTGCCGACAGCGCAGAGGGTTCGGACGTTTTTTCGATTCTGTCGTTGGATGTTTCGCTGGGGCATTTGGCTGGTTGGTTTGCCTGTGTTGTTCTTGTCGAGCCGGATGTTGTGGGATTATTTCTCTCACGATTCGCTCTTTGCTCTGCGCAAGGTTTCGCACTTTCGTCATCATGATATCACCACCCAAGAGTTGTTGCGGGCAGGTGGTATTCGATATGGCGAGAACTTGATGCTGCTAGACTTAAAGGAAGTTGCGCGGCGGATGAAGCGTCATCCTCAGATCCGATGGGTGCGACTGCGCCGGGATTTGCCTGATACGCTCACCGTTGAGTTGCGAACTCATCGGCCTGTGGCTCTCCTTGTGCTGGACCAAGTGTATTTGATGAGTGCTTCAGGTGTGCCCTACAAGCTGGCATCTCAAAGCCAGCGCAGATGGAAGATGCTGCGAATTCGAGGGATTCAGAAGGGTGAGTATGTTGCACACCCCAAGATGTACCAGAGGATCTTTCGTCATGCTTTGGCTCTCAAGGAGGTCTACCGACAGAAACGTATGTCGCGTTATTCGCAACTGCGTGAAATTCGAATCGATCGTGTGGTGGGATATGTTTTGAAAACAAAGCAAACCACGATTCACCTGGGATACGATCGATTGCCCGAGCGTTTGAGTGCCTTGATGAAGGTGTACAAACTCTTTGGAAAACGCGGGATGCAGAAGATCCGGGCTGTGTATCTGAACCTGGAACAACACCTGCGTCGAGCGGTGATCAAACCTTATCGCAATCATCCGGTTGCTCGGGGACCGGCGGCTCGCAAACGCAAACAAGTTGTGGCCATTCGATAGTGAGTTTCTTATGTGTTGTTGTCCTTTCTTTCTGTTGCGACTCTCGTCGTAAATGAAGATGACACACCCTTCGTTTCTCTTCTGATGTATGTATGTATTTTTGCAAGTTTGTCCTCTCTCTTTTTATGATTCTCATGATTTGTATTTGCGATAGATTCGCTTCAAATGGCGGATTCACTCGCTTTTTCTTTCAAGTGGATTGTTTTGTCATTGTTGGTTGAACGGGAAGAAATATGGCCAGTCGCAAAGAAGACATTTTAGTAGGGCTTGACGTTGGGACTTCAAAAGTCTGTGCCATTGTGGGTGAAGTTGGAGCCAATGAAGAAGTGGATATCATTGGTATTGGCACCGCCTCCTCCAAAGGTGTGACACGTGGTATCGTAGACGAGATCACTCCCTCAGTGGATGCCATTGGAAAGGCGATCCAAGAAGCTGAATTGATGGCAGGTTGCTCGATACGGGAGGTCTACGTCAACATCTCGGGGGGGCACTTACAGGGTCTCAATAGCAGCGGCGTCGTGGCTCTCAAGGAGTCGGAAGTTCACGAGTCTGAGTTGCTTCGGGTGATTGATGGTGCACGCGCCATTCCTCTTGGAACAGGGCAGGAAGTTCTACACACATTGCCTCGTCATTTCTCGATCGACTCGCAAGAGCATATCGCCAACCCATTGGGTCTGAGTGGAATTCGATTGGAAGCGAAGGTTCATCTGATAACTGCACCTCACTCTGCGATCCAAAATATCACCAAGTGTACCCGGCAGGCAGGTCTTGCAACACCTGTTGTGACTTGCGATGCGATCGCGTCCAGTGAAGCGATCCTATCGGATGACGAAAAAGATCTGGGAGTGGCCTTGGTTGATGTCGGGGCCGGAACCACTGATGTCGCGATCTGGGAAGGCGGAAGTGTCGTTCATACAGCCGTTTTGCCTGTGGGGGGCGACCACATTACCCGCGATATTTCCATTGGTTTGCGCACGCCCATTCCCGAGGCCGAGCGAATTAAGATCCGTTACGGCTGTGCCAAAACCAGCATGGTTCGACACGATGAGAAGATCCGGGTGTCCGGTGTGGGTGGGCGTAGTGCCAAGGAACTCAGCCGACAGCTACTGGCTGATATCATCGAGCCACGGGTCGAAGAACTTTTCTTGATGGTTCAAAAAGAGATCCGCAATGCCGGTGGTGAAGACTTGTTGGCCTCTGGCTTGGTCCTCACCGGCGGATGCACCAACCTCGACGGAATGGTCGAAGTTGCAGAAGAAGTAACGGGTTTGCCCGTCCGACGCGGCACCCCTCAACATATTGGCGGTCTGATTGATGTGGTGAGCAGCCCTGCTTACTCCACAGGAATTGGGCTGATCTTACATGCCATTCACCGTCAGAAAGATCCGATTTATCTGGCGACCTTAGAGAACTCCTCCTGGCATCGAGGATCTCATAAGGTGCGTGCATGGCTGACCAAAGCGAAACGTTGGCTTGGTCATTTTTTCTAAGACTGCTCTCAGAGTGGTTCAGATGCTGGGTGTGATTCCAAGTAAGTGAAGTGTTTTTTGGAGTGCGAAGCGAGCTAAGAGGAGCTGACATGTACAATTTTGAAGAACAAGAACGAAAAGCGGTGATCAAGGTTATCGGTGTGGGTGGTGGTGGTGGCAATGCTATCAACACCATGATCGCTAGCGAAATTGAAGGGATTGACTTCATCGCTGCAAACACAGATATCCAGGCTTTGGGCAACAACAAAGCGGGTGAGCGGATTCAATTGGGACCCCGTCTGACCAAAGGTCTGGGTGCTGGTGGAAATCCTGAGATCGGTCGTCACTCAGCCCTCGAAGACGAGACTCGCATCACAGAAGCTCTCGGCGGCGCCGATATGGTTTTTGTGACCGCAGGTATGGGTGGCGGCACTGGAACAGGTGCTGCTCCCGAAGTCGCTCGCATCGCAAAAAGCCTCGGTTGTCTGACCGTCGGTGTTGTGACTCGTCCTTTCAACTTTGAAGGAAAGCGTCGTCGCAAGCAGGCGGAAGCAGGGATCGCAGAGATGAAAGAAGTTGTGGATACACTGATCGTGATCCCCAACCAACGTCTGCTCCAAGTTGTGGGTCAAGCCACAGGTCTGAACCAAGCGTTCAAACTCGCTGACAGCGTTCTCTTAAATGCAGTTCGCGGCATCTCTGACCTGATCACAATCAAAGGTTTCATCAACGTTGACTTCGCTGATGTCAAAGCCATCATGGCTGACACAGGTCTTGCTCTTATGGGAACAGGTAGTGCGAGTGGTGAAAATCGCGCCATCGAAGCAGCCACACAAGCTATTGAAAGTCCACTTCTTGAGGATATCTCGATCCAAGGGGCTCAGGGGATCTTGATCAATGTGACGGGTAGTGAAGATATGACCCTGGCCGAAGTTGACGCAGCGGCTTGTCTGATTCAAGAAGCTGCTGACGAAGATGCGAATATCATCTTTGGAGCGGTCTTCAATCCAGATCTTGATGGCGAGATTCAAATCACCGTTATCGCGACTGGATTCGATGAGCATGCAGAGGACCACATGATCGCTCCTCCTGTTATGATGGAACAGCCTCGCACCACCAACTCAGGTGCTTCCCTGCGTAGCGTGATCTCCTACAACAGCAGTGGCTCCTTTGCCCAACGTCACCCGACGCCAGTCTATGGTAACCATGCTGAGCTGCGAACCCCTGCTCCCACAGCCACACGCCACGTCAAACCCGCCGATGCCAATCGCGAACTCTTTGACCTCTCCGGTGGTGAGGACGAAATCGATATCCCAACCTTCCTCCGACGAGATAATTAAGCAGGGACTTCACTTTGGCTGTGATATCACCCTCCGGCAAATCCAGACGTTGTCCCATTCGGGAAGAAACGTTGGAACCGGCGTGGTGAGCAAACGTTTCGTCCCTCCAGCCAAGCCGGATGTTGTCCGACTCTGGAAGGAACTTCACACAACAACAGGTGAGCCAAGGCTCACAAGTTGAATTTTTGAGGCAAGCGGGATGAGGCTGCGGCTCTTGGGGTAAGGGACGCCGCTTCGGATCTTTGGGATCCAAGACAAGAAAGGACAGATCGTATCAAACGGTCTGTCCTTTTTTTATGGGCTCCCACAAAGTCCAACACCTTCAAAGGTAGGAGTCGTCGATGGTATGCCTGACCTGGGAGTCGTCAATGGCACTCCTGTGCAGATCGATGGTATGCCTGACCTGGGAGTCGTCAATGGCACTCCTGTGCAGATGGCATCTAGCTATAACTTCTAATCTTGAAACGTCTTTCACAGTTGGGAGTCGTCAATGGCATTCCTGTGCAGGTGGCATCTGGTAGATATTGGGGAGGTCGTGGGGTGGGTTACCTCGGGGAGAGCGAAAGTATGCAAAGGGGGTGTAGGGGAGGAAG